>NZ_VOAR01000026.1:0-132531 GCF_008000495.1 Campylobacter sp. 2014D-0258 | reverse complement strand
TTAACGGCTTGATTGTCTTGTTCTAAGCCTCTTTTAGTAGCAAGAATGTTTTCATTGATAGCATTTGAGATTTGTCCAAATTCATCATTGCTTTTTACTTCTATAGTAGAAACATTTTTTGTTTTATAGTTGATAAAATCAAAGAATGAAGTTAAACCTGTTTGGATAGCTGCAAGTGGGGAGAGGTATTTTGATACGATGAAATAAAGGAGGATGATGCTAATAGATATCATAACAATTAAGGCTATAACTTGTATATATGCTGCTTTAAATATAGGTTTATTTATAATATCAGCGCTTTCGGTAATACAAGCTGTATAAGCAAAGACTTTAGTACAAGCTCCAAGTCTTTCTTCATTATTTAGCTTATAAGAGAAGAAGTTGTTATCACCATGAGCTTTATATGCATTTAGAACAGGAGAATGATCAATGGATGGATTTAATAATTCTTTATTGGTTGCTGCAAATATTTTATTTTTTTGATCAAATAAA
The DNA here is from genome assembly GCF_008000495.1 of Campylobacter sp. 2014D-0258. Taxonomy (NCBI): domain Bacteria; kingdom Pseudomonadati; phylum Campylobacterota; class Epsilonproteobacteria; order Campylobacterales; family Campylobacteraceae; genus Campylobacter; species Campylobacter sp. 2014D-0258. The sequence continues at coordinate 132,039 of NZ_VOAR01000026.1, read as the reverse complement.
AAAGTATTTCCAGGAGTGTTTGCAACTAAATTTTGCAAATCTTCTGATGGTATATCGACACCCAGTACTCCTATGATTTTGCCATCTTTATAAATAGCTTTAGAATACGTTATTACATATTGTTTTAAAATTGTATCTAAATATGCTGCTGTAACAAAAATATCATTTGTTTTTAAAGCTTCTTGATACCAATCTTTTGTCTTTATATCTAAATCATCACGTAATTCAGGCATTTTTGCATCATTAGATTTTTGACTAAGTAAAACTTTTCCATTGTTTAAACCTAAATAAACATTTAGTGCATTTATACTATGACGATAATATTTCAATATTGGACCAACATTGTTAATAATATTTTCTTCAGTGATTAAAGATTGATAAGGTAAGTTCGCGATATCTTTTTCTAAAGCTCTAGTAAAAGATTGATTTGTGGAACGGAAATCTTCAACGGTAGATTGTGTGACTTTAAGTAGATCAGTTTGATTTTTAAGAGTGCTTTCATATAGTGAGGTTTTTGTAAAATAAAAACTTACAATACCTAGAACAATTAAGGCAAAAATTGCAATTAAATTTGCAATGAGAGAAAGTTTGATTTTAATACTATTCATTATTTTCCTTTTAATTTTTGTTATTTTTAGTATAAAACTAATAATTTGGCTATTATTTTATCACAAAAAAATAAAAATAAATTTTTATTTTTATTTTAAAAAGGAGAAAATATGGCTTATACTATGAAAAGAGGTAGAAAAAGAAACAAAAATTAGTGCTCATACTTTAAGATTTTGGGCTAAAAAGGTTTGTTTCCTTTTGTTCAAAAAGATGAAAATAGTGTGAAATATTTTTCAAAAAGCGATATAGAATGGGCAAAATGGATAGAATGGTTTCGAATTTCAGGTATGCCAATAGAACAAATCAAACATTATATAAAACTTTGCTCTTTGGGTATAAAAACTGCCAAAGAGAGACAAGAGATGTTAAAGCAAACAAAGAAAAAATTACAAAACCAGATTAAAACATTAAAAGAAAGTGAAAAAGTTTTAAGCAAAAAGATAAAAATTTATGAAGAAATGCTTGCAAATGAAGTCGATGGGTTTAATCCAGAAAGCAAGGACTATCAACCTTGCGATAAGTTTTGTAAAGAATCATGAGGCTTGATTCATTTTTTTAGAATTTAAACTTTTGCCTAATGCCCATTTTACAAGTAAGATAAGTACAGGAACTTCTACTAAGGGGCCTATAATGCTTGCAAAAGCTTGTTCTGAGTGAAGCCCAAAAGTAGCAATGCAAATGATTATAGCTAATTCAAAGTTATTTCCACTAGCACTAAAGCATAAAGAACAAGTTTTAGGATAAGAAAGATGATTTTTCTTAGAAATAAACCAAGTTAGAAAAAACATGAAGATAAAATACAAAGTCAAAACAAAGGCTATTTTTAAAGCTTCTAAAGGCAGGTGAAATACTTCATTTGCTTTGTAAGAACACATAATGATAATAGTTGCTAGCAGGGTGATAAGAGTTATAGGGCTGATTTTAGGTAAAAAGGTATTTTCGTACCATCGTTTGCTTTTGTATTTTAAAAGTAGGGTTCTTGTTATAAAGCCCATTAAAAAAGGAATTCCTAAATAAATCAAAACATTTTTACTTAGAGCTGAAAAATCTATATCTAAACTTGTAGCTAAAGTGCTTTGACCTAGTAATTTTGGTAAAAAATCCAGATAAATATAAGCCAAAGTGGAAAAAAATAAAATTTGAAAAATGCTATTCATCGCTACTAAAGCACTGGTGTATTCTCTATCACCTTTTGCTAAATCGCTCCATACCACCACCATTGCGATACATCTTGCCAAGCCGATGATGATAACTCCTTGCATATATAAAGGCTCGTCTTTTAAGAAAATAAAAGCTAAGATAAACATAAGCAAAGGGCCTATAAACCAATTTAAAATCATAGAAAGCAAGATAACTTTTTTAGAATCAAATACCTTTGAAAGCTTTGCATAATCAACCTTAGCCAAAGGCGGATACATCATCAAAATAAGACATAAAGTCAATACTACATTTACAGACTTGTACTCAAATAAATTCCAAAATAAAGCGATATTGGGGAAAATGATACCTAAAATTAAACCCAAAAAAATAGCTAAAAATATCCAAAGCGTGAGAAATCTATCGATAAAACCTAACATGTAAAGTCCTTAAGAGAATTTGTCTTTATGGCTTGTAAAAGAGCTGTTATTTTATAATCTAAAATTTGAATTATTTTCCTAAATTCATCATCATAACTTCCGCTAGGATCTTTTAATCCAAAATCAAAATAATACCTTGATTTTAAGCTAGGACAAGCCACGCCACAACCCATACTTACGACTATGTCTAAATTTTGAGGCAAAGAATCAATGAGTTTAGAATAATGCTTTTTCATATCGATTTGATAAATTTCACGCATAAGTCTTATAGCCTGTGAATTTACACCCTTAGAAGTGTCGCTTCCTGCGGAAAATACTTCGATATCTATGCCCATTTTTTCAGCTTTATGCCTAGCTAGTGCTTCTGCTATTTGAGAACGGCAGCTATTGTGAATACAAATAAATGCAAGTTTCATTTATCGTTCTCGCAAGTGTTTTGTTCTAAAACTATGTTGTCAATATCTAGATTTTTAATATTTTCAAAAAGGTCAGAATGCAGTTTTAAAAGCTCATTGTTGATACCATAATACGCCCAAGTTCCCTTACGCTTGACATATAAAAATCCTGCATCTTTTAAAATTTTTAAATGTCTTGAAAGTCTTGATTGACCCATGTTTAAGAGCTCTTGTAGATCACAAACACAAAGTTCTTTGTATCTTAAAAGATGATGCAAAATCAAAACCCTACTTTCATCATTGATTGCTGAAATAATGGTTAAAAATTTTTGCATTTTATTTCCTTAAATTAAATTAATAAAAATTCCAAAAGATATAGCCACGCCTAAAATAATCATAACAAATAAAAATAAAAATTTTATTTTAAACATTTGTTTGAGTAAAATAAGCTCAGGTAAAGAACATCCAGCACCAGCGATTAAAAAACTCATAATCACTCCTTGGGAAATTCCCATTTGCAAAAGTGCTAAGCCTATAGGAATAATAGTTTCTACTCTTAAATAAAGGAAAATTCCTAAAAAAGCCGCTAATACAATGCTTAAAATTTCATTCCCATTTAGGTATTTTTGTAAAATTTCTTGAGGAATGAAACCATGAATAAAAGCACCGATAAAAACTGCCACAACGATATAGGGTAATAATTTTTTATAATTTTTCAAACTTTCTTTGAATAATTCTTTATAGTTTATCGTTATATTTTTAGGCTTATCTTGAGTATTTGCACAGCATGATTTTTGTTTAAAAATAAAATTGCTAGGATTGTGAGTGGTTTGGGTAAAAATATTTGATTTTGTATTTTTAGGGATATGTTTTAAAAAACTCTCTTCCTTAAATTTGGAAAAAACAAAAGAAACAATAAATATCAAAAATACCAAAAAAACCACATAAGTCAAACTTAACTTTAAACCAAAAGTTATAAAAAGCATGGAAAAAATGATAGGATTAATAAGAGGTGAAGTAAAAAGATAAGCTAAAGCTACGCTAAGTTTTACTTTCGCTTCCAAAAAAGCTCTTAAAAGCGGTATGGTAGAACAGGAACAAAATGGCGTTAAAGCACCTAAAAATATAGCTTTAAAATAACTTGAAATTTTATCACCAGCAAGTTGTTTTTTAAAAATTCCTTCGTATTTTTGATTGATAATAGAAACTAAAAAAGAAATAGCTATAAAAAGTACAGAAAGCTCAGTAAATAGATATAAAAACTCTTTGAAAGTATTTAAAAAAGACTGCATTTTTTATCCTTTTAAAAATATTTCCAAAAATATAACATATATAAATTAATATATCAATATATATTGATATATTAATTTGTTTCTTAAACGATATTTTATAGCTATTTCCCTAATTCTCAAGACTTTTTAAGATGGATTCTAAACTATTGCCTAAAGATATAAGTAAGTATTCAACTATTGGAGGAATTTCTGCGTAAACTTTGCGTTTGATCAGAAATTTAGAACCAGTATGTTTTATACGCAATAACTCTAAAATGAATGAATTTTTACCTCAAGCTAAAATAGCGCAAAAAGATCTTTTTGAGCTTGATTTTAAAGATCTGATAGATTTTGATATTATTATCGACGCTTTTGGAGAATGGGAAAAATTAAGCTTACATAAAAAGCACATAGAATGCTTGAGTAAAATTTTGCAAGGAAGCAAGGCTAAATTATTTGTTATATGGGGTATTGGAAGTTTGTATATGGATGAAAATCATACTACAAGACTTATGGATATACCTGATTTTCTTAAAGAGTATTTGGATATAGCTAAAGCAAGTGCAGAAGTATTGGAAATTTTTACGTAATGAAAAAGGCTTTAAATGGGTATATGTGAGCACATCTGCTATTTTTCACCAGAACTTCCAAAAACCAATCATTATAAAATCATAGGTGAAAAATTTGAAATTAATGCCAACAATGAAAGTAAAATCAGCTATAGTGATTATGCTAGTGCTATGATAGACATAGTGCTTAATTCTTGCTATGAAAACACACGCATTGGAGTAATAAGCCTATAAATAAAAGATATCTTATGCTTTTAAGGCATCTTTTATTTCTTTTAAATGCTTATTTTGAAGTTTTAGATTTTTCTAAAGATTTTATTTAATATAGATAAATATTTTTATTTTAGGTTATTGACTTAGACCTACTCTCATCTTTTATACTTTTAAAAATATTAATTGAAAGGATAAAATGAAAAATTTAAATAAAGCTTCAAATGCTCAAATTATTCTAGTATTTTGTTTAGGGGTATTTGGGATTTTGAGCACAGAACTAGGGATGATGGGTATAATTCCTATTGTTTCTCAAAATTTCAGTGTAAGTATTTCAGATGCGGGTTGGTGTGTGAGTATTTTTGCACTCGTGATAACTTTTTGCGCCCCTATTGTCCCGCTACTTTGTGCAAATTTCAATCCTAAAAAACTTATGCTTATTTGTTTAGCTGTGTTTATCTTAAGCTCGTTAACTTCCGCTTTTGTGGGTGAATTTTGGCAATTGCTTATTTTAAGAGCTATTCCTGCTTTTTTTCATCCTATTTATATAGCTCTTGCTCTAAGTATGGTTACAAATTTGGTCGAAGATAAGAAAGAAATTCCAAAAGCTACAGCTAAGATTTTTGCAGCAGTTAGTGCTGGAATGGTTTTGGGTGTACCTATGACTAGTTATTTTGGTGGAAATTTTAGTTTTAAAATGGCAATGTTATTTTTTGTATTTTTAAATACTTTATCTTTTATAGCAACTTTATTTTTTGTTCCTGATTTTAAAAAAGTAAATTCTGTAAAAATAAGCAAACAATTGCTTATTTTAAGATACCCGCTTTTATGGATTAGCATACTTTGTGTTATTTGTATAAATGCTGGAATTTGGGGTTTTTACTCTTATTTTTCTGATTTCTTACATAGTGTAGGAAAGATGAATTTTACTTTAATTAGTATTGTATTGGCTATTTATGGTTTTTCAAATATTATAGGCAATTATATAGCCGGAAAGACCCTTGTTAAAAACGCAAATTTTACTTTGATTTTAACACCTTTAATTATGATAGGATTTTATATTTTACTTTTTAGTTTTTATAGTGAAATTATACTTATAATATTTGCCTTTATATTAGGAATTTTAGCAGGTGTGATGAATAACGGCACACATTTTATGATAAGTTATCCCTTTCCAAAGGCTGCTAATTTTAGCAATGGACTTTTTATAAGCGTGGCCAATATAGGATTAAGCACCGGAACTGCTATTTGTGGACTTGTGATTTCTTTGAGCGATACGCGTTATATTATCGTAAATACTATTGTTTTGTTGATTTTAGGAATTATCATGATTTTTATAAGAAGTAGGATAGAAAAAATGAAATTAAGATTTTAAATTTTTACTTGACTTAGAGTAGCTCTCATGTTTTATAATACTAAAAAAGGAGGTAAAATGCAAGAATTAGAAAAAGCAGGAATTTATGGAAGTTTTAAAGGTGATAGTAAATTTTTTAGCAAAAATGTAAAAGTTTCTATGATGTTTAAATCAAATGAGTGGAGAAATTTTAGCGGGGCTTTGGTTGAATTTGAAGCCAGTGCTAGAAGTGCATGGCATACTCATCCTCAAGGACAAACCTTAATCGTAACAGAGGGTGAAATCATCACAAAAGTTCCAGGCCAAAAAGCCTTTATAGCTAAAAAAGGCGATGTGATAAGCTGTCCTATAGGAGTAAAGCATTTTCATGGTGCAACTAATACAAGTAGTGGAGCACACATAGCACTTACAGGCGAGAAAGAGGGTAAAAATGTAGAATGGCTTGAGCTTGTAAGCGATGAAGAATATGAACATGCCTTAAAAGAAGCAAAAGAGTAAAGAAATTTGTAAATAAAACACAAAAATTTTATAAAAACTTTTATGTTTTTTTTGAGTATTTTAAATGCTCTTTTTTATAAACTTTAAAAATCACAAAGGATAAAACCATGCAATTAAGACAAAAAGCAAGAGAAATTTTTGAAAAATTTTTTGGAAAAGTGGAAGAAAAACTGCTTTTTACAAGCGATAAGGAGTTTTTTACTAATCACATTAATTTTACTTTTGGCGAGAGTTTTGTAAAAGCAAATTTGGATACACAAAAATATTTTTTAATCACCCTTGCTTCTACTTTAGCAGTAGGTGGAAAAATAGAGTTTAAAGCTTTACTTCAAGGTGCAATCAAGAACGATATAAGTCCTATTGTCATTAAAGAAGTGATTTATCAAGCTACGCCTTATGTGGGTTTTGCTAGAGTATGTGATTTTTTAAGCCTTTGCAATAAAGTGTTTAAAAAACTAAATATCGCCTTAGTTTTAACTCCACAAGGTACTACTACGCAAGAAAATCGCAAAATAAAAGGCAGGGAAATACAAAATGCTATTTTTAGTGAAGCCAATATCACTAAAATGATAGAATCTACCCCAGAAGATAAAGCTTTTATAAATGATTTTTTGAGTGCGAATTGTTTTGGAGACTACTATACACGCATGGGGCTTGATCTAAAAACTAGGGAGCTTTTAACCCTTGTATATCTTATCTCACTTGGTGGGCTAGACAATCAAGTAAAAGCTCACATACAAGGCAATCTTAACATGGGGCAAAGTAGAAAAGATTTGCTAAATATCATTGCAGCTCTTATTCCATATATTGGCTATCCAAAGGCTTTAAATGCCCTAAATTTGCTTGATGATATTAAAAAGTAGAATGCAAGCAATAAATATTTATTGTAAATTGAGCTTAGAAGTTATTTGTAAATTAGTTTTTATCAAAAAACTTGCAATCATTTTAGTATGCTTTTAAGCTCATTTAGATATTCTTTTTGTATTTTTAGATTTTCTTCTAAAGAATTTAAAATCTCTTCACTAGTTTTTAGGATTTTTTCTTCTTTTACATTTGGATTTTTAGCACTTAAATCATAATTTCTTTCTTCAAGCTCTTTTTTGCTAACAAGCCAAGAATTAGCAGTGATTTTTCTTTCTTTGTAGCACTTTAGAAATTCTTTAAAATGTGTGTATTCTAAAGGCTTGTTTTTAGTAAGTTTATAAGGCGGTATAAGTTCGTAGTAATAAACTCCATCGCCTTCACAAATACATTTTTTACCTTTAGAGAAAAAAAGCACATTAGTCTTAACAGCACTATAAGGCAAAAATACCCCACTTGGCAAACTCAAAACGCATTCTAAATTAAAATCATCTAGTAAATCTTTTTTTACACTCACAAAGGCATTTGAATTTTGAAAAAGCACACCTTCAGGCACGATGATCGCACATCTTCCGTTGTTTTTTAAAGATTTTAAAATGTGTTGTAAAAACAAAAGTTCAGTAGCGTTTGATTTTATAGGAAAATTTTCTTGAATTTGTTCTTTTTCTTTACCTCCAAAGGGTGGATTTGCCAAAATCACTTCGTATTTTTCGCTTTGGGTTATGTCTGTGATTTTTTTATTTAGAGTGTTTGTTTTGATGATATTTGGAGATTTTACCTCGTGCAAGATCATATTCATCACGCCCATTGCGTAGCTAAGCGGAGTTTTTTCTTTACCAAAAAGAGCATCATTTTTTAAAAATTCAAGCTCTTCTACGCTTAAATTTGCTTTTTTGCCTTTGGTTCTATCTTTATATAAAATATGTAAAAAACTCTCAACTAAAAATCCACAACTACCACAAGAAGGATCATAAATTCTTTCTTTTGGTTTAGGATCTATTACTTCCACCATAGCCTTTATCAAAGGACGAGGGGTGTAAAATTCTCCACTATTTCCACCATCGCTACCCATATCTTTTAGAAGTTTTTCATAAACTTCACCTAAGGCAAATACTTCATCTTCTTTATTAAAACTAATCTCATCAATGATATTTATCACTTCTCTTAAAGTATGTCCATTTGCTATGCGATTGTCTATAAATTCAAAAATTCCACCGATTTTATACTCTATACTTTTAAAATCATCATTATTTTTAAAATTTTTAAGATAAGGAAAAAGCTCTTTATTTACAAATTCAAGCAAATCCGATCCACTTAAAGCATTTTTTACATCAAGTTTGCCATCTTTTTTAGGCGCTGCCCAAACACTCCAACTAAATTTTTCTTGCAAAATGCTTTTATAATCTTTGCCATCTAAAAACGCTAAATCTTTTAAATTTGTCTCATAATCATCTAAAAATTTTAAAAAAAGTATCCAGCCAATCTGCTCTGTATAGTGCATAGCACCACTTATGCCATCATCTCTTCTTAGAATATCTGTGATTTTATCGACTTTATTTTGCATTTAAAAAAATTCCTTTTCTAAAAAGTCTTAAAAGTTCTATATTTATATAATAATTACTTCTACCCATTTTAATACACTCTAATATTCCTAAATTTTCACAAATTTTAAGATATTTTGAAGCACTTTGTCTTGAAATGTCTAATTTTTTTATTAAAAAATCTATCTTTGTATAAGGATGAGAAAACAAAAGCTCCACAAAATCTTTACTATAAAAATTCGTTTTATTTTGTAAAATTTCACCTACATTAGACATCATTTTTTCTATCTTAATAATAGTTTCAATAGTTTTTACAGCGGTTTGCTCTATGCCTTTAAGTATGTATTCTATCCACTTTAAAATATCCCCTTCATCACGCACTTTTTGCAAAAGCTTATAATACTCATCTTTATTTTTTACTATGTAAGCACTAAGATATAAAATAGGAAAATCCAAAAGTCCTTTATATACTAAATAAAGTATATTTATAATCCTACCCGTTCTGCCATTGCCATCATAAAAAGGATGAATGCTTTCAAATTGATAATGTATAATTGCCATCTTTACTAAAAAATCAAATTCATCTAAACTATCATCGTTAATGTATAGTTCTAAATTTCTCATAAGTTCTTGTATATTATTAGGATTTTGGGGTGGTATGTGTTTTATTTCTCCTGTAATAGGATTTTTAAGCATAGTTCCACTTTGTTTTCTAAAACCTGCATTATTTCTTTCTAATCTTTTTTGAATTTCTAAAATATGTGCATTTCTTAATAACTGCTCTTTTTTTAATAACTCATATCCTTTTTTCAAAGCACTTTCATAATCTTTCACTTCTTTTGCTGCTCTTGTGAGTTTGTTTTCATCAACTCGTGATAAAAAAAGTTCATCATGTGTTGTGATGATATTTTCTATCTCACTTGAATCTTTTGCTTCTTGCAAAATCAAAGCATTGATTAAAATACTTGGATTTGGTATGCTTTTACTAAGTCCATTTAACTCTGCTAATTTTCTAGAAGCTTTAATGATAAGACTATAAATATTTGCATTTAATTCTATATTTAAAGGCAATTTTTGAGGTATAAATTCTTTCATAATTTTCCAATATGTTAATTTTTTCTAAAAATTTTAACATTATAAAAAAAATATGTTAAAAAAATCAAAAATTTTTAACATATCAAGCCAATGTGTTAAAATTTGGCAAATTTTTTAACATTATAATTCTCCCTTAAAAGCTTTATCAAGCAAGGATTGCTTAAGCTCTTCATAATCTTTTAGTTCTTTAGTGTAAAGCTCTTTTAAAGCCTTTGTCTTTTCAAAGACAGAATCTAAATGCGAAGCGATTTGCTCTTGCTCTTTGAGTGGGGGTAGTGCAACAGGGCATTTTTCTAAAATATTTAAATTTAATTTTGCAGTATGTGTTCCACCACCAACTTTGTTATTATTAATCCACCCTTCAATAAAATAAGAATTTAAAAAATAAACTAAATAATCACTTATAATTTTAACTTTTGGTTTTAAAAGTCCTAAGCTAACGAAAATACTAAATTCAAATTCTAAAGAAATTTTTATAGCTTTTCCTAAAGTTCCAATACGACAAATTAAAATATCTCCAAATTCAGGTTTAGCTCTTTTTATGAGCTTGTTATGCTCTTCTAGTGAAATGTATTTGACATCGCTTAAATCAAAAAAACCTTTAGAAATATTTTTAACGGATAAAAAAGGAATTCCTGTTTCTATATAGTTGGGTGTTTTATGTGTCCCATCTGTAATAAAACATATTTCTCCTAAACCTTTCCATTTCCAAGATTGTGGGAGTTGATAATTTTCTTTAGTATTATCGTTAAGTGGATTAAAGGCTTTTTGTAAAGCACTTTGCATAAGCTCATCAATATTTGCTAAATTTTCTTTTGCTTTTTTGATATTTTCATCAATCTTACTAAAAGCAAAATCCAAAATCCCCACTATCCTTTCTTGCTCTTTTAGTGGTGGTAATGGGATTTTAGTTTCTTTAATTACTCTCACATTGATGGCTTTAAAAGTTGAACCTGTAGAATTATCATTAAAATATTTTTTTAAAGTTAATAAGTAAAAAAACAAAAAATTGTTATTTATTTTAACGCCATTTAAAGAACATAATCCACGCCCTATTGCTATATCTTTAGTAGTAATATTAACTTCTCCAACAGGGGCTCTAACGCACAAGACAACTGAATTTTTCTTTGCAATTTTTTTAACATCTGAAGTAACAAAATTAGATTCATCTATATATTTATCCGAAAAAGCTATTTTTCCTTGATGAAATTCAATTAAATCTTTATTTTTATCTTTATCAAAAATACAATTTCCATTTGGAGATTGCCCCATAACCACTTCGCAAACTTCCTCAAGCCTTTTAACTTCCCAACCCTGCGGTAAATTTGTCATTGTATTTTATAACCTTAAATATTTTTATTTTTGATATCTTTAATAGAAATAATTTTGTAAATTTTTGGCACATTATTTTCATAAACAACTTGTAAATCAACATTGTATAAGTGTAAATGTGGATTGTGCTCTTCTAGAATTTGTTTTTTTAAATAATCGCTAGAAAATTCAACATTTAATTCTTTACTATAAATATTTTTACATAATAATTTATTCCCGCGTTTATCATCGGTTCTTGTTTGTGTAAATTCAACAAGTGTATTTTGAAAATATTTATATGTTTGTAATTCTTCTTTAGTTTTTCTTTCTTTATTTTCAATATAACTATAAATGTTTTTTTGAACTTCTACTGCTTCTTTGCTTACAACACTAAAGCATTCAGATGGATCACTATAACCATTTTGAATAATAACAGTAGAATTACCACCTATACTTATAATTGGTTGTATTATTTTATTAGTATTCTTTGCATCATCAATATTAATTTTATCAATATTATTATCAAATTTATTCTCTTTAAAAAACTTGTAACAATCTTTTAAATTTTTAATAAATTCAATCGCTGAATTAAAATTTTCTATATAAGGTAAAGATAACCCTAAACCTAAAACAACAATATCAAATTCATAACTACCTTTTCTAACTTCACTAATCTTTATAGAAGCCTCATTGCTAATAATACTTTTCCTATACATATTTTGTATAGCTATTAAACTTTCAGCTAACTCTGTGATATCGATAGGTTGTTCAGTATCTATTTTGTAAGTTAAAATATTGTTATTCATAATACTATCCATTTATTACTTCAATATCTTCTATATTGGTATGTTTGGAATAATCTTTATTATTTGTATAAACAACACTTATATTTTTATCTTTTATAATTTCAAAAACATCAGGATATAAATATTTTGTTTTTTTTCTATTTTTTTCTGTTGCATGTTTATTATTTTCTTTTTTACTCCAATCTATCAAACACTTAATATAAACCAAATTAGCTTCATCAAGATTATTAACTTGTGAAATTATGTATCTTAAATTATTACTCAAATTATATTGCATAACTTGGTGTGGAATTGCACTATTTAATTCTTTAAAAAACTTCTTTGTACTAAAAGGAATCGTGCCACCACCCTTTATATCTAATATATCTAATAATATCTGATATTTTTCCTTTGAAAGAAATATATCTAACTTAAAACCATTTAAAATATCTAACAATAAAGTTTTATTAGAATGCTTTTTAATTATAAGCAATTTAAATGGCTTTGGGTTTATATCAAACATTATTTCTAATTCAATTCTATTGTGTGTATAATTAAATATGCAATAAGTCATCTGCTTATTTTTTATATCTTTGTATAAATTTTTTAAATTCGTCATTTGTATCATTTTCTCTCCTTTAATTTAAATAAATCTCTCTTTGTAAATCATCAAAACTTTGTTTTAGAATTTCTAAGCCGCCAAATTCATCGGCCAATTCTCTTACATTGCCTAAAGAACTAAGCTCTATAAGCGGTTTTAAGCCATCATCAAAGTCTTTTATGCCATATTCTTGATATCTATTTAGTAAAAATTCTATGAATTTTATGGCTTTTTCTTTTTGAAAGCGTCTCAAAAACTCACCATTTTCTACTTGCAAAACACGCTCTTGCCTTGTTTTTATCTCGGCATTAAAGCTTAAATGCGCTAAAACATCGTATATATCACAATCTTTTTGAAAAATTTCTCTTAGATCTTTTAAAGCATCTTCATCTACTCCATCATTTGCAAGGGCTTTTAAAAATCTTTCTCTATTTTTTTGATCACTCCAAATTTCACGCAATTTTGCTTCATCATCATAATACTCACCAAGCTTTCCTATCAAAAATTCCAAAAACTCCTTAGTGCTAAGTGGCTTACCTTGTGCTCCTACATAAGTAGTTGTGATATCTAAAACCTTAAGTTTTGTGCCTTTTAAGTGTATGGTTACGCTCTTTTTTTCTTTGCTTTCTTCTTTTGTTTGTTTTATATGCTCTTTAGTGATTTTTTCTTTTTCATCTTGCTCTTTTAATTCTTCTATTTTTTCACCATCCCATTTTGGATCATAAAAAAGCTTAGTCGCACCGACAAAATCAAGTATGGTAAAAAAATCTTTGCCTTCATAAACCCTAGTGCCACGCCCGATAATTTGCTTAAATTCCACCATAGAACCTATATTTGCTAGCAATACTATATTTCGCACATTTTTTGCATCCACTCCAGTTGTGAGCATTTTAGAGCTAGTAAGTATGACAGGATAGCTTTTATCATTATCTTGAAACAATTTTAGATAATCAAGCCCTATTTTACCTTCATCACTCGTAACTCTTACACAATAATCATCTCTTTTAACACTTTTATATTTATCTATAGCTCTTTTTACTTCATTTGCATGAGCTTGATTTACACAAAAAATTATGGTTTTATCCATAGGATTTATAAGCTCTAAAATTTTCTTAGCGATAAAGTCATTATAGTTTGGTAAAAAGATATTTCTTTCAAACTCACTTTGTTTATAAAAGCCTTTTTCAAGCTCACCTTGTATCAAATCATCAGGATTGTAAGTATAACCATCACTCAAAGTTGTTTTTATGAGTTTGACTTTATAAGGGGTTAAAAATCCATCTTCAATACCACTTTTAAGACTATAATCATAAACACTCTCACCAAAATACTCATAAGTGTCTATATTTTCTTCTTTTTTTGGAGTAGCGGTTAAACCAAGCTGAGTCGCATAAGAAAAATACTCAAGCACAGCTCTCCAGCTTCCTTCTTCGTTTGCTCCACCTCTGTGGCACTCATCTATGATGATAAGATCAAAAAAATCTTTTGGGTATTGAAGATAAAATTTGCTCTCTTGTTCTTCTTGGATGTTTTCTTGTTCTTTTGAATTTGCGGCTAAGCTTTGATAAATTCCAAAGAAAATATTTGCATTTGTTATGATTTTTCCATCATTTTTCTTTATTTCTTCAGCACTAATTGCCTTACAATCACTTTCTATAGGATTAAATTCTCCTAAGGCTTGATCTCTTAAGCTCACTCTATCACATAAAAATAGTATTTTAGGCTTTTGATCTTTGTTTTCTTTATTCCATCTTGCCTCTAACAAACGATAGCATAAATTAAAAGCTATGGTTGTTTTTCCTGTACCTGTAGCAAGAGTGAGTAAAATTCTATTTTTGTTATTTATAATGGCTTCTATGACTTTATCTATGGCTATTTTTTGATAATATCTTAATTCTTTTTGCGGAATATACATAACATTTTGGGTTAAAAGCCTGTATTGCCATTCTTTGACATTGCCATAAATCCTATCAAAAAGCTCTTTAGGACTTGGGAATTTATCTATATATTTACCACTATGACTTCTTATATCGTATTCATAAATTTTTTCTCCATTGCTACTATATACAAAAGGCACATTTAAAATTTTTGCATATTCTATGCCTTGAGATAAACCATCTAAAGGATCTTTACTAAATTTTTTAGCTTCTATTATAGCAAGGTTGTTTCCTTCATATCTAAGCAAATAATCTGCAAATTTTCTTTGTGCTCTTTTACCACCTAAAAGCTTTCTACCATCTGTAAAATAATAATTTCTCTTTATATTTTCTTCATACCAAGAACTATTATAAAGCTTTGCATCTATAAATTTTACTCTAGTATCATCTTCTGAATACAAATTTTGCATTTTTACCCCAAAGTGAAATTAAATTTTATAATTATAGCATTTATACTAGTTTTTTAAAAAAATTATTTTCACTCTTGACTTATAGCTACTCTAATGTTTTATAATTATAAAAAATCAAAAAAAGGAGCAAAAATGCAATACAAAATTTTAGAAAATAATCGCATCGCAAGTAAAGGCTATGCAATGCTTAGCAAGGATGCGAAATTCACACCCTTTGAATTTAGCCGCCACGCTATTAGCGATAATGATATTTTGATTAAAATCCTATATGCAGGCATTTGTCATAGCGATATTCACACCGCAAGAAGCGAGTGGGGAGAAGCTACTTATCCTTGCGTGCCTGGGCATGAGATAGCAGGAGAAGTTATCGCTGTGGGTAAAAATGTGAGTAAATTTAAAGTAGGAGATTACGCAGGGGTTGGTTGTATGGTAAATTCATGCGGTGAGTGCGATGCTTGCAAACGCTCACAAGAGCAGTTTTGCGAAAATGGCAAAACCATCTTTACTTACAATAGTTGCGATGTATTTCACGGCAATGAAAACACTTATGGGGGCTACTCAAACAACATAGTTGTAAGTGAAAAATTTGCCATTTGTGTGCCAAAAAATGCACCTATGCATAAGGTTGCGCCTTTGCTTTGTGCGGGCATTACCACTTACTCGCCTTTAAAATTTTCTAAGATAAAAGAAGGCTCAAGCGTTGCTATAGCAGGCTTTGGCGGACTTGGTATGATGGCTGTAAAATACGCTATTAAAATGGGTGCAAAGGTTAGCGTTTTTGCTAGAAATGAAAACAAAAAAGCCGATGCTTTAGCTATGGGTGTAAGCTCATTTTACACAAGCACTGATAAAAACGCCGTAAAAGAACGCTTTGATTTAATCATCTCAACCATTCCAACGCCTTATAATCCTGCAATTTATTTGGATTTACTTAAATTTGGTGGCGAAATGGCTATAGTTGGCTTACCACCTGTGGAAGATAAGGTAAATATAGGCATAAACGAGCTTGTACATAAGGCAGGTAAAAAGGTTTATGGCTCGCTAATTGGCGGTATTGCTGAAACTCAAGAAATGCTTGATTTTTCTTTAAAACACGGAATTTATCCAGAAACCGAGCTTATTACCCCACAAGAAATCGATAAAGCTTATGAAAATCTAACCTCAGGAAAGGCTAAATTTCGCTATGTCATTGATATGACAAAAGAATAATTTAATACTTATCAAAAACCACATCGCTAATGTCAAATCCCCTTTGCTTAGCGATGTTTAAAAGCTCTTTTATATTTTTTTCATCTATTATATTTCTTGCTAAAATCCAAAGATATTTTTTATCAGGACTACCCACAATGGCAACTTTATACTCGCTATCAACAAAAATGATTTCATAATTTACTTTATTAAAAAGGTTCATAAAGATGTTAAATCTCACTGCTAATTGCCTATTTGAAACGATTTTTGCCTTACCCTTTATACTTGAAATTTCATTTTTTTTACTGCAAAAATTCTCAATTTCTACATAAGGAATGCCATTTTTGTATTTAAGCTCGTATTTTGCCTTTGAATTTAGGCAAGATTTTTGAAAAAAGGCCGGTTTTCTAGCTATTTCAAGCCATTCTCCCATATAATTTTGCAAAGAAAGTTCGCCAATTAATTCAAGCATTTTTTCCCTTTTTTGTCTTTCTTGCCCCATTTGCTCATAGCTTGTAAAATGGGAATTAAACTTTGTCCACGTTTGGATAAGCTATATTCTACCTTGGGTGGAATTTGAGCGTATTCTTTTCTGATAATTAAACCATCGTTTTCTAGTTCTCTTAAGGTATTGGTTAAAGTTTTAAAAGATATGGAGCTTAAAAAGCGTTTGAGTTCATTATAACGCACGATTTCATAGCGAAATAAGCAGTATAAAATACTCATTTTATATTTTCCATTAATTAATGCTAGAGTATAGTTAAATCCACATTCTTCGAAATTGCACGGAGAATTCTCTTTAGTCATTTAACATTCCTTTAGTATAGTATATTACTTTATTTTCTGTATTGAAAATGATATTATGCTAAGTTATAATTGTATCATAAAATTTAAAAAAGGATAAAAATGAAAAATATACTCTTGCTTAATGGTGCTAAAGAATTTGGAAATTCAAAAGGACAACTTAATTTGACATTGCATAATCATGCTTTAGAAATTTTAAAAACACTAGGATACGAGGTAGATCAAACTCACATAGATCAAGGATATGATCCTAAAGAAGAGATACAAAAATTTATAAAAGCTGATGCTGTGATCTATCAAATGCCAGCTTGGTGGATGGGGGAGCCTTGGATAGTTAAAAAATATATCGATGAAGTGTTTGGTTTGGGTGCTGGAGTGCTTTTTAAAAATGATGGAAGAACTCATGAAAATCCTAGTAAAAACTACGGAAAAGGTGGTTTAGATCATGGTAAAAAATACATGTTTTCTCTCACTTGGAATGCACCTCTTGAAGCCTTTAATGATAAAAATGAATTTTTTGAAGGAAAGGGTGTAGATATGGTGTATTGGCATTTGCATAAGGCTCATGAATTTATAGGTATGAAAGCTTTACCAACTTTTATGTGTAATGATGTGGTAAAAAATCCTCAAGTGGAAAAATATCTAAACGAGTATGAACTACACTTGAAAAAAATTTTTTAAAAAATTTGACTTAAAAATTTCAAGGTGTAACATTGACTCGAACAAAGTATTTGTATATCTTGCTTGTTATTGCTATGTTTTTATGGGGCTCATCTTGGCCAACATCTAAGATTTTAGCAAATTATACGGATACTTCTATTATTACCTTTTGGCGTTTTTTCTTTGTTGTATTGGGTTCATTTTTTGTTTTAAACTTCTTAAAAATTCCTCTTAAAATCGAAAAAACTGCCTTAAAATGGGTATTGATAGCAGGAGTTTTAAATGGGCTTTATGCCTTTGTATTTTTTATTGCTATAAAGCACGGCTTGGCAGGCAAAGGAGGAGTTTTAGTAACCACTATGATTCCTATTTTTTCTTATTTGATATTTATGATAGCGATATTATTTCAAAAAGATAAAAAATCAACTCACAAGATCACAAAGAGTGAAATTCTAGGCTTATTTTTAGGTTTATTATCTGGATTTTGTTTGTTAAATTTAGGGAGTTTAGAAGATTTATTTGGCAAATTTAATATTTTATTTTTAACTTGTTCTTTTATTTGGGCTTTGATAGCAGTGTTTAATCATAAAGCCAAAGGAGCTCACCCTTTGGCGATTAACTTTTATATTAATCTCATTTCTGTTTTAATGTTTTCTTGGGTATTGTTTGATGTAAAAAGTTATGAAATTTTTCATTTTGAATTTAAATTTTGGATTAGTATGTTTGTCGTGGCTTTTTTATCAACTATTATAGGTACTAGTATTTATTATTATGGGATTCACATTTTAGGGAGCGTTAAGGCAAATTCTTTTGTTTTAATCACTCCTGCTAGTGCTTTAATTTGTAGTTATTTTATACTAGATGAGGTGCCAAATGCACTTACCTTGTTAGGTTGTGCCTTGGCTATAGGTGCTATATATTTTATCAATATTTATGGCAAAAAAGCTTAGATCAAATTTTCAAAATCAAGATTGATTTTTTGATCCATGGCTTTAAATTTTATTTCTCTTTGTTTATAAAGCTCTAAGGCTTCTTGCATGCTAATGCTTTGAAATTTAAAGCTAGAACCTAACTTAGCTTGTGCGAGTAAGCTTAGATCATTTTCTATAACCGTGGCTATTTTTGTATAGCCTCCTGTACTTTGTCTTGCTGCCATTAAAATGATAGGAATACCACTTTTTGGTACTTGTATACTTCCAAAAACTGCAGGATCTGAGATAATATCTGCTGAGTTTTTATGCTCTATACTTTCGATAGATTCTGCATAAATTGCCATTCTATCGCTTTTTAAACCTACTTTATAGCTAGTATTTAAAAAAGTATCTATGCCTTTTTGAGTAAAAGCATCTTCATTTGTTCCTAAAATAACGCGTATAATAGGCTCTTTAGAGCTTTTAAAAATAGGATTTTCACATTCTCTAGCTTCTAAATTAAAAGGTATAAAAGTATCATTAGTTTTTAAAATATCATCTTTTTGTAAAACCCTTCCTTCAAAAATTCCAACTCCCATTTTAGCATCGCTGGATTTAGAGTTTAAAAAACTTTTTACTTCAAAACCACCTGCTATACATAAATATCCACGAAAACCTATTTTTGCTAAACCGAGTTCTAAAATATCGCCTTTATTTGCTTTATACACCTTGCAAGTTTTGATTTTTTGATTATCAAGCTTTGCTTCAAATTCAGCCCCACTTAAAACAAAATAATTCTCATCTAAAAATTTATATTTTCCACCCTTTAAACAAAGCTCAATTCCTGCTTCATCTTGTTTGTTTCCAAGTAAGATATTTGCCATTCTTAAAGCATCTTCATCCATAGCTCCACTTCTTGCTATGCCAAATTTAGCAAATTTTTTTCTACCAAAGTCTTGCAAACTTGAATTTATAGATGCTTCAATGATTTTTATACTCATAAATTTCCTTTTGATAGACTTTTTTAGCAACTTGCTCTTGGATATCGAAAAATTCATCTTTTGAAATGGCTTTAAATTTTAAAAACATACCCGCTTTTAAAAGAGTGGGATTTTTTTCATCTTCTTTATCAAAAAATTCCAAAGGTGTTCTAGCAATGATTTGCCAACCCCCTGGACTTGATATGGGATAAACTCCTGTTTGTTTATCGGCTATACCTACACTTCCAGCTTCTATTTTTGCTCTAGGGCTTGAAAGGCGTGGGGTAAAAAGTCTTTCATCTAAACCTCCAAGATAAGGAAAACCTGCCATAAAACCTAGCATAAAAACAAGATAATAAGGTTTAGTGTGAAGAGATATAAGCTCTTCTTTTGAAATTTGATTGTGTTTGCACACAAATTCTAAATCCAGCCCAAATTCTTCATCATAACAAAGTGGAACTTCTATACAAAGACTTGAGTTTTGTTCTGCAAGTTTAATATCCTTTTTAATTTTTTCCAAAAAATCAAGCAAGGAATTTAAAGAAAGCACGCAAGGATTAAAATATATAAGCAAGCTTGCATAAGCACTTACCAACTCATCAATCCCATAAATTTCACCTTCTTTTAGGGCTTTTTGTATCCTTTGTTCTGTGCTTAAAACATAGGCATTGATTTGAGGTGAAATTTCTTGCTCAAAACGCAAAAGCAAAGCTTTACTTCCACTAAAATGCACACTAAACATTGCTAAAACTTATATAAAATTTTCCAAAGCACAAATTTGAATTTGCTCTTTTTTTAAATTTTCTTTGATTTTTTTAACAAATTCTAAAGCTTTTGCATTATCCCCATGAACACAAATACTATCGGCTTTTAAATCAATTTCTTTGCCATTTATGCTTGTAACTTTGCTTTCTTTTATCATTTTTATCACGCGTTTGATAGCTAAATTTTCATCGTGTATTAACGCCCCTTCTAATTTTCTTGAAACTAAAGTGCCATCATTATTATAGGCACGATCTGCAAAAACTTCATTAGCATATCTTAAACCCTTTTTCTTAGCTGCTTCATTCATAGCAGAATTACTAAGCCCTAGAAAAATAATATTTTCATCAAAACTCGCCACTGCCTCACAAAGTGCTAAGGCTAAATTTTCATCAATAGCTGCCATATTATAAAGCGCCCCATGGGCTTTAAAATGCTGTATTTTCATACCTTTTGCCTTAGCAAAGCCAAATAAAGCTCCTAGTTGATACAAGGCATAGTTTTTAGCCTCTTCAAAGCTTATTTGCATATTGCGTCTTCCAAAACCCAAAAGATCAGGATAAGATGGATGTGCTCCTATGCAAACACCATTTTGCTTGGCTAAATTTAAGGTTTCATCCATCACACAAGGATCACCCGCATGAAAGCCACAAGCGACATTTACTGAACTTACAAATTTTAAAATTTCTTCATCCATTCCCATTTTATAGGCGCCAAAACTTTCCCCTAAATCACTATTTAAATCCACTTTGAACATTATTTGACCTTGTATATTTAATTATTGATTTTATTATATCTAAAGAAGAATTTTAAATAAGCTAAAAGTTTTGAAAAATAAATAAAAAAGTTACAATAAGTAAAAAATGATATTTTAAGCAGGTTAAAACCTGCTTAATTTTTAGTCTTTTCTTGTTTTTGCATCAATTACAAATAAAGGTTTATTAAGAAGTTTAAAATCAGCAATGAAATTTAAAGTCTTATCACTTGTTACCCATTTGATAAATTTACTAGCTTCTGTATAATTTACATTTTTACAATGCTTAGGATTTGTCGCTATAACAGAATAAAAATTTTTAAGACTATCATCGCCTTCATTTACAATGACTAAGTTTGGTTTGCCTTTTTCATTGGCTTCATATTTGATATAAGTACCACGATCGGTTAAAATCACACCTTTTTTTTCTTCAGCGATTTTAATGCTTGCTAACATACCTTGTCCGCTTTGTTGATACCAGCTTTGCTTTTCAGGAACACCGCCAAGATTTTTCCAAAGACTTTTTTCTTTATTGTCAGTGCCTGATTTATCGCCTCTTGAGATGAAAGTAAGCTTTTCATTTTTGATAAGTTCTAAGCTTTCTTTTAAATTTTTACCTTTAAATTTAGAAGCTAAAGATTTATCTGCGATGATGATAAAATCATTATACATCACAGGAGTTCTATCTACACCAAAGCCTTTTTTCATAAATTCTTTTTCAGCCTTTGGAGAATGCACAAAAAGCACATCAGCATTGCAATCTTCACCCATTTTTAAAGCCGCACCTGTTCCTACCGCAACCCATTTTAAAGTATTGCCACTTTCTTTTTCATAAAGAGGCTTTAGAGCATCTAAAAGTCCTGTATTGTCAGTGCTTGTTGTGGTTGCCATTTTAAGTTCTGCTGCACTTGCACTTAAAGCTAAAGCAAGGGCTAAAGAAATGATTTTTTTCATTTTTTCTCCTTATAAATTTACATAAAAAAATATTTTAGCATAATTATGCTAAAATTACTTATTTTAAAAAGGATATTTTTGGATTATATTTTTGATGGTTTTAAACAAGCTTTATTTTTACTTTTCAATGCCGATGAAAGCGTAATTTCAGCTATAAAAACTACACTTTTAAGCTCAAGTATTTCTATAGTTTTAGCTTTGCTTATAGGTTTTCCTTTGGGATTTATCTTAGGCTTTTTTGATTTTAAATTCAAACGCTTTATAAAACTTATCATAGATACTAGCCTTTCTTTTCCAACAGTTGCAGTAGGACTTATACTTTATGCACTGATTTCAAGTCGAGGACCTTTGGGAGAATTTGGACTGCTTTTTACTATAAAGGCTTTAATTTTAGGGCAGTTTATCTTAGCACTTCCTATAGTGATCGCACTTTTTTCAAATTTGATAGAAAATATGAATAAAAAACATTTTTTACTTATAAAATCTTTTCACCTAAGTCCTTTAAAACTTGTTTTAATGATGATTTATGAATTACGCTTTGCTTTGATTAGCGTCGTTGCGCTAGCTTATGGACGCATTGTAGCAGAAGTAGGAGTAGCGATGATAGTGGGTGGAAATATCAAATACGACACTAGAACCATAACCACAGCTATTTCACTTGAAACCAACAAAGGCGAATTTGCTAGCGGTATAGCTTTGGCTTTGGTTTTAATTCTCATTGCCTTTTGTTTAAATTTCATCACACACAAACTCAAAAGAACATAAAATGATAGAAATTTCTAATCTTTTTTTCAACTATCAAAACAAAGAAGTTTTAAAAATCAAAAATTTAAAAATTGATACGAGTAAAATTAGCATCTTAATGGGAGCGAATGGAAGTGGAAAATCTACATTTTTAAGAATATTAAAATTTTTAGAAGGAGATTTTTCAAAAAATATTTCTTATTTTGGAAATTTTAAACTTAATAATAAACAAAAGCGTGAAATTTATTTGCTTTTTCCAGAGCCTATTTTGTTAAATCGTAGTGTAAGGGCAAATTTTTTATTTACCTTAAAAACTTATGGGATTAAAGAAGACATTGAAGAGCGCATAAAAGAAAGTTTAATGCGTTTAAATTTAGATGAAAGTCTTTTAAGTAAATATCCTAATGAACTTTCATCAGGACAAAGTCAAAAAATAGCTTTTGCCATAGCTTTAAGCGTAAGAGCGAGGTATTATTTACTTGATGAACCGAGTGCTTTTTTGGATAAAAATACTACGCTTTTATTTAAAAAAGCTATTCTTAAAATGCATGAAAATTTCAATACAGGTTTTTTAATCGCAAGCCATGATAAACATTTTTTAGATTCTTTGGCTCAAAAAAAACTTTATTTACACAGTGGAGAAATTTTAGAATTTGAAAATACTAATGTTTTTGAACTAGAAAATCAAGGTGTGAAATTTTGTAATTTTATAGATTTTAGTAATTGTAAAAAATATAAAGATTTTAAAAAACCTCCAAGTAAAATTGCTATTGATCCTTATAAAATTTCTTTTTTTAATTCTAAAAATATCCCAAAAAATAATTATGAGTTTATTTTAGAAAAATGTTATATTATAGCACTTAGAAGCAGGAAAAGTGATGTTTTTATAAGGGTAAGTTGTATGGATAAAATTTTAGAATTTGCCTTAGAAAAACAAGAATTTTTAAAATTCGATTTAAAATTATACGAAGAACTCAGTCTTTATTTTTATGAAGATGCAATATGTTTCTTAAATTAACATACATTATAAATTTTAAATAAAATATTACAAATATTCCCATTTTTTATAAAATTTATCTTAATTATTTTTTAAATTTGTATTTAATACAAATAAACTCTTATATAATGTTTAAAAATAACCATAAAGGAGTTTTTATGCTTAATCAAAATAATCAAGAGCTTTTTAAGCCAAGTAAAGAATTTTCTCGTAATGCTCGTATAAAAAATTTATGTGAATACTATGATTTATGCGATGAAGCCAAGGAAGATTTTGAAGGTTTTTGGAAAAGACAAGCACTTGAGAAGATCGAGTGGTTTTCGCCTTTTTCAAGAGTGTTAAATGAGGATAAAGCTCCATTTTATAAATGGTTTGAAGGTGGAACTTTAAATGTAAGTTATCAATGTCTTGATCGTCATATGAAAACAAGACGCAATAAAGCTGCTTTGATTTTTGAAGGTGAAATGGGGGATTATGAAGTTTATACTTATAGAAGATTATTGCATGCAACTTGCAAGACGGCCAATTTGCTTAAAAAATTCGGAGTAAAAAAAGGCGATAGGGTTGTAATTTATATGCCTATGATTCCAGAAACAGCTATAGTAATGTTAGCTTGTGCAAGGATTGGGGCTATTCATAGTGTGGTATTTGGAGGGTTTTCTCCTGAAGCCTTAAGAGATAGAATTATAGATGCAGGAGCTAAACTTGTAGTAACGGCTGATGGTGCTTTTCGTCGTGGCAAACCTTATATGTTAAAACCTGCAGTAGATAAGGCTTTAAGTGAAGGGTGTGAAAGTGTAGAAAAAGTACTTATAGTTATACGCAATAATGAGCCTATAGAATATATTAAAGGAAGGGACTATGTTTATAACGAACTTGTGAAAAATGAATCTTATAAGTGTGAACCCGAAATTATGGATAGCGAGGATTTGTTGTTTTTGCTTTACACTTCAGGATCAACGGGCAAGCCAAAAGGAGTTATGCATGCAAGTGCAGGATATATACTTTGGGCACAAATGACTATGGAATGGGTTTTTGATATTAAAGATTATGATAATTATTGGTGTAGTGCTGATGTGGGTTGGATTACAGGACATACTTATGTAGTTTATGGGCCTTTAGCATGTGGAGCAACGACTATAATGCATGAAGGAACTCCTACTTATCCAAATTCTGGGCGTTGGTGGAGAATGATAGAAGAGTATCAAATAAGCAAATTCTACACTTCGCCAACTGCCATAAGAATGCTTCATGCTGATGCACCTGATGAGCCAAGAAAATATGATTTAAGTACGCTTGAAGTGCTTGGAACGGTTGGAGAGCCTATCAATCCTAGTGCTTGGAAGTGGTTTTATGATGAAATAGGGGAAACTAAAAGTCCTATAGTCGATACTTGGTGGCAAACAGAAACAGGTGGGCATATGATCACGCCTTTACCAGGCGCTACTCCTTTAAAACCAGGTTGTGCTACCTTGCCTTTGCCAGGAATTTTTGCAGAAGTTATTGATGAAGAAGGCAATAAAAAAGATGAAGGTGAAGATGGATTGCTTTGTATAACCAAACCTTGGCCTTCGATGATTCGTGGAATTTGGGGTAATGATGAACGCTATATAGAAAGTTATTTTTCTCAAGCTAAAAAAGATGGAAAAGCTGTATATTTTAGTGGCGATGGTGCTTTTTATGATAAAAATGGTTATATAACTATCACAGGAAGAACAGATGATGTGGTTAATGTTGCAGGACATCGTATAGGAACGGCTGAAATTGAAAGCGCTATTGCTAAACATCCAAGTGTAGCAGAATCAGCTGTAGTGAGTATTTTGGATGCGATTAAGGGTGAGTCATTGTTTGCTTTTGTGGTTTTAAGTCCTGCATCCAGTTGTGATCTTGGCGGAGCTATAGAAACTTTAAAAGAACTTAATGACATTTTAAGAGTAGAAATAGGACCTATAGCTAAAATAGAAAAAATTCTTTATACTCCAGGTTTGCCAAAAACTAGAAGTGGTAAAATAATGAGAAGAATTTTAAGAACTATAGCAAGAGGTGAAGAAATCAAACAGGATATTTCAACACTCGAAGATTCTGGAGTAGTAGAAATCATTGTTAAATTAGCTAAGGCAGAGTTTGAATAACAAGGCAAAAAGAACTTTGCCTTGTTGCATGAAAATTCATAAAAATAAGCTATAATGATAAAAAAATAAAAGGAAATTTTTATGCTTCAAACTTGTATTTTCCCTGCGGCAGGTTATGGGACAAGATTTTTACCTGCAACAAAAACTTTACCTAAAGAGATGTTGCCTATCTTAACTAAGCCTTTGATTCATTATGGGGTTGATGAAGCTTTGGAAGCAGGAATGGAAAATATGGGCTTTGTCACAGGGCGTGGAAAAAGAGCTTTGGAGGATTATTTTGATATTTCTTATGAACTTGAGCATCAAATTTCAGGTACAAAAAAAGAATACTTACTTGATGAAATTCGCTCTTTGATCAATCGTTGCACCTTTACTTTTACAAGACAAAATCAAATGAAAGGCTTAGGTGATGCGGTTTTAAAAGGTAAACCTTTGGTTGGCGATGAAGCTTTTGGCGTAATTTTGGCTGATGATTTGTGTGTCAATGAAGAAGGCTTAAATGTTATGGCTCAAATGGTAAAAATTTATGAAAAATATCGCTGCACCATCATAGCTGTGATGGAAGTACCAAAAGAACAAGTTTCAAACTATGGAGTAATTTCTGGAAATTTTGTAGAAGAAAATCTTATCATGGTTAATTCTATGATAGAAAAACCAAGTCCTGATGAAGCTCCAAGTAATCTTGCTATCATAGGAAGATATATTTTAACTCCTGATATTTTTGGAATTTTAGAAAATACTAAAGCAGGAAAAAATGGCGAAATTCAACTTACCGACGCGCTTTTAACTCAAGCAACCAATGGTATGGTTTTAGCTTATAAATTTCAAGGAAAACGCTTTGATTGTGGAAGTGTAGAAGGCTTTGTAGAGGCTACAAATTATTTTTACGAGAAAAGTAAATGTTAAACAATACACTTTTTTTTAAACAAAGTGAAATTCACACTATAAGCTCTTATGCAAATCGTATTAATGATGAGGTAAAAAGTGGAGATATAGGGTATTATCATCTTATTGACACGAGCTTAAGCCTGATTGATGAGAGTTTGGCTTTTATCAAAGACAAAGAACACATAAAAAATATTGTTTTAGTGGGAATGGGTGGTTCAAGTTGCGGTGTAAAAGCCTTGCGTGATATGCTTTTTAATGAAAAAAGTAATCAAAGAGAACTTTTTATACTCGATAACACAAGTTCACATTCTTTTAATAAGACTTTAGAAAAAATCAAGCTTGAAGAAAGTTTGTTTTTAATCATCAGTAAAACAGGTAGCACTATAGAAGTTGTATCGCTTTTTAAACTTCTTATTGAACATTTTAAACTTGATATGCAAGAATTAAAAAAATACTTTGTTTTTATTACCGATAAGGATTCAAAACTTCATCAAGAAGGTGAAAATTTAGGTATTAAATGCTTTTTTATCCCTGCAAATGTAGGAGGTCGTTTTAGCATACTTTCAGCTGTAGGTATAGTTCCGCTTTGTTTTTGTGGCTATAATGCCAAAGCTCTTTTAGAAGGAGCTAAAGCTTGTTTTGAAGATTTTTTTACTCACAAAAAAGATGAAATTTTACAAAAAGCCTATCATTATTGCACGCACAAAAATGCCAATATCAATGTACTTTTTTCATATAGCGATGCTTTTAAAGGCTTTAATGAATGGTATATCCAGCTTATTGCTGAAAGTTTAGGTAAAAAGCAAGGCTATAAACGCATAGGTTTAACTCCTATTGCACTCATTGGAGCAAGAGATCAACATAGTTTTTTACAACTCATCATGGATGGACCTAAAAATAAAACTGTAACTTTTTTAAAAATCAAAGACGCTCAAAAAGCACCTATTATCCCTGATATTCATTTTAAATTTTTAGATTCTTTAAGTAATAAAGTCAATCTTCACGAACTTTTAAACGCTCAATGTGATGCAACTATGCACGCTTTAATCGCTGAAAATTTGAGTGTTGATGTGATAGAACTTGAAAAACTTGACGCTTGGCATGCGGGATATTTGATGTATTATTATGAACTTTTTACTTCAACTTGCGGTGTTATGTTAGGGATTAACACCTATGATCAACCTGGTGTGGAAGTTGGAAAGTTGATCTTAAAAAATATATTAAATTCTTAATCAAAATTCATTAAAAAAGAGTATAATGATTTTAAGTTAAAATTATAATAAAAATTTTTAATTAATAATAATTATTATTTAAGAATTTTATGTTATAATTTTAAAAATTAAAAAAAGGAGTCAATCATGTCAGTTACAAAACAATTATTACAAATGCAAGCAGATGCTCATCATCTATGGGTTAAATTTCATAATTATCACTGGAATGTAAAAGGTTTGCAATTTTTTTCTATACACGAGTACACAGAAAAAGCTTATGAAGAAATGGCAGAACTTTTTGATAGTTGTGCTGAAAGAGTTTTACAACTTGGCGAAAAAGCTATCACTTGCCAAAAAGTTTTAATGGAAAATGCAAAAAGTCCAAAAGTTGCAAAAGATTGCTTTACTCCGATTGAAGTCATAGAACTGATCAAACAAGATTATGAATATCTTTTAGCAGAATTTAAAAAACTCAATGAAGCAGCAGAAAAAGAAAGTGATACCACAACAGCTGCTTTTGCGCAAGAAAATATCGCAAAATATGAAAAAAGTCTTTGGATGATAGGCGCTACTTTACAAGGTGCTTGCAAAATGTAATTTAAGGGGCTTTATGCCCCAATTATACAAACTAGGTTATAATATCCTTTTTTAAAGGATAAAATTGAAAGTACTTAATTTTTTTTATGAAAACCACCCTAAATTTGAAGTAAGTTATGAAAGAAAAAATCAAATTTCAAAACCAAATATTATCATAAAAGGCCCACGATTTTGTGGTAAAAAAACACTTATTTTTAATTTTTTATCTCAATTTAAAGCAAGTGAAATTTTGTTTTTAGATTTATATGATACACGCTTTGAAAAACAAAGTTTAGAAAGACTTGCTGATTTTCTGAATGAAAATTTACAAATTAAAATTCTTTGCCTTTATAATTTGGATTTTATCCCTAATTTAGAAAAAATTAAAATTCCCATCATCTTAAGTACAAATATAAAAGATTTAAATATAAATGGGTTTGAAGAGCTTGAACTTGATTATTTTGATTTTGAAGAATTTATTAGTGTAAGTAAGAAAAATTTACCTATAAATAATTTAGTAGGTCTTTTTTTACAAAGTGGACGCAGTAAATTTGGAGAAAAAAACATACTTCTAAGACAAAGCTTTACTCTTTTAGAATTAGAAATTTTAAAGTATTTAGCTTTAAATTTGGGTCAGCAAATCAGTATTTCTAAGATATTTATAGAACTTAAAAAAAGATTAAAAACTTCAAAAGATAGTGTTTATCAAGCTATAAAAAAATTAGAAAATACTTATGTGATCTATACTTTAAAACATGATGAAAAAAAACTTCAAAAGATTTATTTTAAAGATTTTGGCCTAAGAAATAATCTTTGTATTTCAAAGGATTTTTCGCATTTATTTGAAAATTTAGTTTTAAGCGAGTTGTTTAAATTTAAAGAAGATTTTTTTTATAACAAATACTTTAACTTTTATAGCCAAATATCTAAAATTGCTTATATTTCAAGTCCAACTTTAGATATTGATTTGATTAAATTACGTACTAAGAAAATTTTACCAAAGGCTTTAGAACTTGGAATTTTTCATGTGATTTTTATCACTCTTTCAAGCGAGGATAGTTTTTTTGAGCAAGGGGTTAAATTTGAAGTCATATCTTTTGATAAATTTTCACTTGGATTTTAGGTGTTATTTGAGTTTGTATCGTATTTTTCAAGGTTGTATCGTTTGATGATTTTTGTAATAAGATTGATATAATATCCCTTGCGTTCAGAATAAGAATCTAAAGTTTTAATAGCCTCTAGTCCTGTTATCTCTTTGCCTTCGCTTGCAAATTTAGCTCTTGCATCGCGAAACTTTTCATAAGCAAAATGACGATTTAAATTTAAAACATAAGAGTAAACACTATCTTGCAGACTATCAAAAATCTTAATTTTATGTTTTTTATCTGGATGTCTTAAATCAGGAATTAAACCTTTCTCACCCCAAGTCCATTCTCCAAAAAGATTATTTGCTTCTCTTGCGAAGCGACTTGTACCTGTAGCACTTTCAACTAAAGCTTGGGCTATACCCATGGATTTTGGAATTTTTTGAATACGTTTTTTATATTCTGCAAAATCATAAAGATTTTCAATGCGATATTTGTTTTTTATCGTGATAAGTTTTTCAAGATTTGTTTGATTTGAAGTCCTAAAGCCTGTTTTGTAAGCATCTTTAAAAAAGGCTTCAATAAAAGCTCTTTCTTGTTCAATTTTTTTAAAGCTTTGATCAAACATTTCATTCATTTTTATAAAAAAAATTTGTCTTTTTTGATCTATATCAAGTTTGTAATATTCCTCTCCAAAGCCATTTTTTAGATCATCAGCAAAAAGTGGGATTAGAAAAAGACTAAGAAAAATTATAATTGGCTTCAAAACAATACTTTACCTTTCCTTCAAAAAACAATTCTTCATTTTTATATGTAAACCCAACCTCTTCACCACTTTTAGGAGTTATTTTAACTTTATTTTGTACTTTTTTATTTAAAAATGCCAGATAAAAACAAGCCCCCATTCCTGTGCCACAAGCTAAGGTTTCATCTTCAACTCCGCGTTCATAGGTACGAACTTTTAAATGATTTTCATCTAAAATTTTTACAAAATTAACATTGGCATTATATTTTTGTCTCATTTTTTGACAAAGTATTGTATCAAATTCATCTAAATTTTGACAAAAATGCACTAGATGTGGAACTCCAGTGTCGCAAAGTTGCCAAGTTTTTCCTAATTCTTCAAAAGTATTTTGCACGCTTTTTATTTTGCCTAAAGATACTTCAACTTTATCTTGATTTACCTTTGCTTTTATTATTCCTGCACCGGTTAAAAAACTCATGTTAGGATTTATTTTGTTAATATGATGTGCAAAATGTGCCGCAGCCCTTGAGCCATTGCCACACATAGCAGCCCTTGAGCCATCGTTATTATAAAATTCCCATTCAAAGTCGTATTTTTCATGAGGCAATATCACGATAAAGCCATCCCCACCTATGCCCTCATAACGATTGCAAAGTTCTTTAGCTAAAGCACTTCTATCTTCTTTTCTATCAGCATTTGTTATGACAAAATCATTCCCACTTGCACAATATTTATAAAATTTCACATTTTTCCTTTAGAAATTTCTTGTATTACTTTAACACATTCTTGCCTAAAATCGACATAAGAATTAGTATTTTTAATGATAAAATCTGCTTTTTTAAGTTTTTCTTCAATATCTATTTGAGAATCAAGTCTCACTTTTGCAGCTTCTAAGCTGAGCTTATCTCTTTGCATGATTCTTTTAAGGCTTAATTCTTTAGGTGTGTAAATTACAATGACTTTGCCTAAATTTTCATAAGCACCGCTTTCAAAAAAAAGAGGAATTTCTACAAAAAAAGCTTTATTTTCCTTATCTAGAATTTGCATTTGTTCTAAAATTTTAGCTCGAATTTTAGGATGAGTGAAATTTTCTAAGATTTTTTTAGCTTCTTTATTGTTAAAAACAATTTCTCCAAGGATTTTTCTATCGATTTTTTTTTCTTTTGTGAGTAAATTTTTTAAACTAAAGGGAGAAAAAATCTTTTCAAGTTCTAAAGCATTTTCATCTAAAATTTTATGAGCGATTTTGTCTGCGCTAATGCTTTTAAAGCCTAAAGAATTCGCTATTTCTATAAAAGTGCTTTTACCACAAGCAATTGAAGCGGTTACAAAAAAAGCATTTTTCATCTTATGCCTTATTAAAACTTTTTT
Source organism: Campylobacter sp. 2014D-0258 (assembly GCF_008000495.1). Lineage (NCBI taxonomy): Bacteria > Pseudomonadati > Campylobacterota > Epsilonproteobacteria > Campylobacterales > Campylobacteraceae > Campylobacter > Campylobacter sp. 2014D-0258. The sequence goes on along the minus strand of NZ_VOAR01000026.1, from coordinate 100,253 downwards.
CGTTAAAATACCTTTTTAGTTCTTAAAGGAAAATAAATGAAAATTTCATATGAAGATGCAGGCGTAAGTATAGATAATGGAAATACCTTTGTAGAGGCTATAAAACCTTTGGTTAAAGAAACTTTTAATGATAATGTTGTAGGTGGAATTGGTTCTTTTGCTGGTGCTTTTAGAATGCCAAGTGGTTTTAAAAAGCCTGTGATTTTAGGTGCAACAGATGGGGTTGGTACCAAGCTTCGCTTGGCAATTGATGCTAAAAAATATGATACTATAGGGCAAGATTTAGTAGCAATGTGTGTGAATGATTTGATTTGTAATTTTGCTACTCCTTTGTTTTTCCTAGATTATTATGCTACAGCCAAGCTCGAAGTAGAAGTAGCAAAGGCTGTTGTATCAGGCATTGCCAAGGGATGCAAGATGGCAAATTGTGCATTAATTGGCGGAGAAACTGCTGAAATGCCTGGAATGTATGCAAAAGATGATTTTGATCTTGCGGGTTTTGCAGTGGGTATGGCTGAAGAAGATGAGATCGATAGAAGTAAATTTGTTAAAAATGGTGATATTTTGTTGGCACTTCCTAGTTCAGGACTTCATTCAAATGGTTATTCTTTAGCTAGAAAAGTACTTTTTGAAAGTTTAAAATTAAAATTTGATGACAAGATAGAGGGTAAAAATTTAATTGATATTTTGTTAGAACCTACAAGGATTTATGTGCGTGATTTTCTTACACTAAAGCCTTACATCAGTGCTCTAGCTCATATTACAGGGGGTGGTTTAGTAGAAAATTTACCACGCGTTTTACCTCGTGGTATGGGTGCAACTATACGCAAACATCATCTTAAGACTCCTGAAATTTTTTATACTATAGGACAGGCTGTAGAAGAAAGCGAAATGTATAGAAGCTTTAACATGGGAGTGGGTTTAGTAATGGTTGTAGATCCTTCTAATGTAAGTAAGGTTTTAGAAAATTCAGATGCCTTTATTATCGGCGAAATTTGCATTAATGAAGGTATTGTTTTAGAATGAAAATAAAGCGTTAATACGCTTTATTTTTGTATTTTAAGTTCTATTTTTGTAGTGTTTTGTTCTTTTGGCAAAGGATTGGTTTGTGCTAGATAAAAGGCTACAAGCACATTTACAAGCATAGCGATAAGTAAAAGAGGAGTGGTTCGTTTTATAATATCCATTGGAGCTACTTTTGCAAATCCAGCTAAAGCTATGATTCCGCCTGCTATTGGTGAAGCTGCACGACCTAAACAAGATGCAATTTCTATAGGTAAAACTAGAGTAATAGGTGCAACGCCTAATTTTGTAGCTATATCAGGAGCTAGTTTTCCAAAAGCATTAAAAGCAGCAATTCCACTTCCCATAATCACTGTGGCAAAATAAACTAAAAAGCTTAAAATAGCTATACTCAAAAGAATTCCAAACCATGCAAAATTTCCTGTTCCAAGATTTGAAACCGCGTTGGCAAGGATATTAACTCCACCAAGTGCTTTAATGCCTTCAGCAAATACTCCAGCAGCGATGATTATGCTTACGACTGAGATAAAAATTTCAGCCATAGCTTTTAAAATCACCATCATATCTTCGCCTAATTTTCTAGCATTTCTGTGTCTTGCAAATTCAACAAGAAAAACTAAAGAAATGCTTACAAAATTTGCTGTTACAACATCGAGCTTGATAGTAAAAAAATACGCTGTAAATAAAAATACAACAGGTAACCAAGGAAAGAATATGTAAAAAGTAGGGCATTTAGGATCAATGATTTGCGGAATTTCAACTTCATCATTTAAAACACCTTTTTCTTTATCTCTTTTATCAATCCAAGCAAAATAAAAAGGAATCAAGATGGCAATAACTACAACATAGGCAATCACACTATAAATTTGGTAATTTAAAAAAGCCCTACGACATTATCACTTTGTCCTACCATATCTGCCATATTGATTGAATTTCCATCTTTTGGACCATAATCAAGCGCAATTAAAGAAAGCACACATACAGCTGTAATAGGACGGATTTTAAGTGAGATTAAAACAGGATAAATACATGCTAACAAAAGCAAAAGCAATCCAGCATAGCTAGAAATGACGATTTTTAAAGCCATTCCAACAACAAAAGTTCCACTTAAAATCAAGTATTTATTTTTGATTTTCCTAAGGGTTTATTTGCTAAAAAAGCAAGTTTTGCCGAAGCATTGATATGTTTCATATAAGCAGCAAAACCTGCCACACTCATGATAATAAGTCCTACTCCAGAAAGCTGACTTTTAAAAGTTGCTGTGATAAAAGATAACTATCAAGTAAAACATTTAAAAGCTTGTATACTCTCTGCTTGGAGCTTTTGGTATAGGTGTTCCTGTGATGTAAAAAGCAAAAATAAGCAAGATAATACCTGAAAGAAAAAATACAAAAATGGGATTGTATTTTTTGAGTATATCATAAAAATTAGCATAGGGTCTCTTGAATTTACAATAAATTGGATTTTATCTAAATTTTTAAATAAAAAATATTTTTTATTTAAAAATTACTTGTTTTTTGTATTATAAAATTAACATATATAGTTTGGTTACTGAAAAGTTTATGTTTGTTTAAAAAAATGATTTTTGTATTATAATTATACACAAATCATAAATATTAAAAAGGATCTAGTGTGGCAAGAATTTTGGCATTTGATATAGGAATAAGCTCTATTGGCTGGGCATTTAGTGAAAATGATGAGTTAAAAGATTGTGGAGTTAGGATTTTTACAAAGGCTGAAAATCCCAAAACAGGAGAATCCTTAGCCTTGCCAAGACGCCTTGCAAGAAGTGCTAGAAAACGCCTTGCTAGACGCAAAGCAAGGCTAAATCACTTAAAACATTTAATCGCAAATGAATTTAAGTTAAATTACGAAGATTATCAAAGCTTTGATGAAAGTTTAGCCAAGGCTTATAAAGGATCTTTAATTAGCCCTTATGAGTTAAGATTTAGAGCTTTAAACGAGCTTTTAAGTAAGCAAGATTTTGCAAGAGTGATTTTACATATTGCAAAAAGGCGTGGCTATGATGATATTAAAAATAATGGTGATGAAGAAAAGAGCGAGATTTTAAAAGCTATCAAGCAAAATGAAGAAAAACTAGTAAATTATCAAAGTGTAGGAGAGTATCTTTATAAAGAGTATTTTTAAAAATTCAAAGAAAATTCCAAAGAATTTATAAATGTTAGAAATAAAAAAGAAAGTTATGAACGCTGCATAGCGCAAAGTTTTTTAAAAGATGAATTAAAGCTTATTTTTCAAAAACAAAGAGAATTTGGCTTTTCTTTTTCAAAAAAATTTGAAGAAGAGGTGCTTAGTGTAGCATTTTATAAAAGGGCTTTAAAAGATTTTTCTCATTTAGTGGGAAATTGTAGTTTTTTTACTGATGAAAAAAGAGCGCCAAAAAATTCGCCTTTAGCTTTTATGTTTGTAGCACTTACAAGAATTATCAATCTTTTAAACAATCTTAAAAATACTGAAGGAATTTTATATACAAAAGATGATTTAAACGCTCTTTTAAATGAAGTTTTAAAAAACGGCACTCTAACTTATAAACAAACAAAAAAGCTTTTGGGTTTAAGCGATGATTATGAATTTAAAGGAGAAAAAGGAACTTATTTTATTGAGTTTAAAAAATACAAAGAATTTATAAAAGCCTTAGATGAACATAGTTTAAGCCAAGATGATTTAAATGAAATAGCAAAAGATATCACTCTTATAAAAGATGAGATTAAACTTAAAAAGGCTTTAGCAAAATACGATTTAAAAGAAAATCAAATTGATAGCTTAAGCAAATTGGAATTTAAAGACCATTTGAATATAAGTTTTAAAGCCTTAAAACTTATCACTCCTTTAATGCTTGAAGGTAAAAAATACGATGAAGCTTGTAATGAGCTTAATTTAAAAGTAGCAATCAATGAAGATAAAAAAGACTTTTTACCCGCATTTAATGAAACTTATTACAAAGATGAAGTAACTAATCCTGTTGTTTTAAGGGCGATTAAAGAATATAGAAAAATCTTAAATGCCTTACTTAAAAAATACGGTAAAGTGCATAAAATAAACATTGAATTAGCAAGAGAAGTAGGTAAAAATCACAGCCAAAGAGCTAAAATAGAAAAAGAGCAAAACGAAAACTACAAGGCCAAAAAAGACGCCGAACTTGAATGTGAAAAACTAGGCTTAAAAATAAATAGCAAAAATATTTTAAAATTAAGATTATTTAAAGAACAAAAAGAATTTTGTGTTTATAGCGGGGAAAAGATTAAACTTAGCGATTTGCAAGATGAAAAAATGCTTGAAATTGACCATATTTACCCTTATTCTAGAAGTTTTGATGATTCTTATATGAATAAAGTTTTAGTTTTTGCCAAGCAAAATCAAGAAAAGCTTAATAAAACCCCCTTTGAAGCCTTTGGCAATGATAGTACAAAATGGCAGAAAATTGAAGTTTTAACAAAAAATTTACCTACTAAAAAGCAAAAAAGAATTTTAGATAAAAACTATAAAGATAAAGAGCAAAAAGACTTTAAAGATAGAAATTTAAACGATACTCGCTACATCGCAAGGCTTGTTTTAAACTACACTAAAGATTATTTAGATTTTTTACCTTTAAGCGATGATGAAAATACAAAGCTAAACGACACACAAAAAGGCTCAAAAGTGCATGTAGAAGCAAAAAGCGGTATGCTAACATCGGCTTTAAGACACACTTGGGGCTTTAGCACTAAGGATAGAAATAATCATCTTCATCACGCCATCGATGCAGCAATTATTGCTTATGCAAACAACTCTATCGTAAAGGCTTTTTCAGATTTTAAAAAAGAGCAAGAAAGCAATAGTGCAGAACTTTATGCAAAAAAAATTAGTGAATTAGATTATAAAAACAAAAGGAAGTTTTTTGAGCCTTTTAGTGGTTTTAGGCAAAAGGTTTTAGATAAAATTGATGAAATTTTTGTCTCAAAACCTGAGAGAAAAAAGCCAAGTGGAGCTTTACATGAAGAAACATTTAGAAAAGAAGAAGAATTCTATCAATCATACGGCGGAAAAGAAGGAGTTTTAAAAGCCCTAGAGCTTGGTAAAATCCGCAAAGTAAATGGTAAAATAGTTAAAAATGGCGATATGTTTAGAGTGGATATTTTTAAACACAAAAAGACAAATAAATTTTATGCTGTGCCAATTTATACTATGGATTTTGCTTTAAAAGTATTACCAAATAAAGCTGTAGCGCGAAGTAAAAAAGGTGAGATAAAAGACTGGATTTTAATGGATGAAGATTATGAGTTTTGCTTTTCTTTATACAAAGATAGTTTGATTTTAATTCAAACTAAAGATATGCAAGAGCCAGAACTTGTTTATTTTAATGCTTTTACAAGCTCTACCGTTAGTTTGATTGTTTCAAAACACGATAATAAATTTGAAACGCTAAGCAAAAATCAAAAAATATTGTTTAAAAATGCAAATGAAAAAGAAGTAATCGCAAAAAGCATAGGAATTCAAAATCTAAAAGTATTTGAAAAATACATAGTTTCAGCACTTGGAGAAGTTACAAAGGCTGAGTTTAGACAAAGAGAAGATTTTAAAAATGAGTTACGATGAAGCTTTTAAAACACTGCTTATTAGCTCTAATGCCAAGCTAAATTTAGAGCTAAATCATCTTGTGATTAAGCAAGATGAAAATATAGCCAAATTGTTTTTAAAGGATATAAACATCATCGTTTTAGAAAGCTTACAAGTAAGCCTTAGTTCCGCACTTTTTAATGCCTTTGCAAAGCATAAAATTATCTTATTAACCTGCGATGAAACTCATAGTATAAATGGTGTTTTTACTCCTTTTTTAGGGCATTTTCAAAGTGCAAAAATCGCAAAAGAGCAAATGAATGTAAGCGCTCAAAAAAAGGCTATTTTATGGCAAAAAATCATTAAAAATAAAATCCTAAATCAAGCCTTTGTTTTGAAAAAACACAATAAAATAGAGCAAAGCAATGAGCTTATAAATTTGGCTAAAAAAGTAAGCTTAAATGATAGTAAAAATATTGAAGCTGTTGCGGCGGCGCTTTATTTTAAAACTTTGTTTGGTGTTTCTTTTTCAAGAGATGAGCTTTGCTTTGAAAATTCTGCTTTAAATTATGGCTATGCAATCATTAGGGCTTGTATTATTAGAGCAGTTTGTATAAGTGGGCTTTTGCCTTGGCTTGGCATAAAGCACGATAATATTTATAATTCTTTTGCGCTTTGCGATGATTTGATAGAAGTGTTTAGGGCTAGTGTTGATGATTGTGTTTTAAAGCTTAAGGGTGAAAGTGAGTTTTTAAGTAAAGATGACAAAAGAGCGTTGATTGGCAATTTACAAAGCAAAATCAATTTTGATGGGCAAAATTATCCTTTAAATAGAGCGATAAATCATTATGTGGCGAATTTTAAAAATGCTTTATTGTATGAAGATGAACTAAAGATAGTAAAATTTGATGATTGAAGATAAATTTATGCGCGTGCTTTTGATGTTTGATGTACCTACTAAAAGTAAAAAAGAGCAAAAACTAGCAAGTAAATTTAGAAACAATCTTATAAAATTAGGTTATTTTATGTTACAATTTAGCGTTTATATGCGTATTTGCAAGGGTTTAAGTTCTGCAAAAAGTTCTATTGAAAATGTAAAAAAGATTTTGCCACCTTATGGAAATATAAGGGCTTTAATCATCACTGAAAAGCAGTTTGATAAAATGGAGCTTTTGCTTGGTGGCATAGTTTTTAACGAAAAAGTTAATAACGAAACCAATTTAACGCTTTTTGATATAGATAGTCATGGAGAATTTAAATATAAAAATTCAAATAACGAAGAAATTCAAATAAACAAAAAACAAGAAAAATATCATCAGCAAAATTTATTTGAATTTTAAAAGCGGTTTTAGGGGATTGTAACCCCGCAGAGTCCCGCAAACTCTTTATTTTAGTCCCTTTTTAAATTTCTTATGAGATTATAGCATAATTTTTGCTATTTTTCATGAAAAATAGCAAAATTTTCATTATCTGGTAAATATCTATTTTACCATAAAGAAATTTAAAAAGGGACTAAAACCCAGTGTATTAAAATTGCACGACTTGCTGGATTTTACCATAAAGAAATTTAAAAAGGGACTAAAACAGATATCAATACAGACCCAAGCACACCACAATTTTACCATAAAGAAATTTAAAAAGGGACTAAAAAACCCTAGTGGATTGAAACTCTGCTAGGGCTAATTACTTCACTAAAAGGAGGTTGCAAATTTGAAACTTATTGAAATTTAGGGTTGATTAAAATCGAAATAAAATTATTTAAATAATTTTAAGGCATAAAGATAATATCCACTAAACTTTCATTTTCTAACATTTCACATTCTTTTGGTACCACCATAAGGGCAGCTTTATTGTTAAGATTATTTATAATCGCACTAGAGCCTTCTTTCTTGCCTTCAAGATTGGCTAAAATGCGTCCATTTTTAAATTCCACATTACAAGCGACAAATTCCAAATAAGGTGTTTTTTTCTTGTAGCTTCCTTGTAAAAAGGCTTTGCAAATATAGTCTTTAGGCTGAAGTAACCAAGAGTTTAAAATCTCTCTTGCGTAAAGATTAAACATTACCATAGCCGAGTAAGGAAAACCTGGTAAGGCGATGATGAATTTTTCATTAGCCTTGGCTATTTTGATATGTCTACCTGGTTTTATGTCGGCTTTATCGATGATGATTTCGTATTCTTTTACAGCTTTTTTTAAAAAGTCAAAATCTCCCATAGAAACTCCGCCTGTTGTAATCAAAATATCACAACTTTGCAAAGCACTTTCAAGGGTAGAAAAAGTGGCTTTTTCATCATCTTTTAAAAGTGGAAAAACCCTTGTATCGCAATTTAAATTTTTAGCTAAATTAGCTATGGCGATATGATTTGAAGAGCGGATTTGAGCAGGATTTTCTAAGGCTTCTCCTAGATCTTTGATCTCGCTTCCACTACTTAAAACCCCTACAATAGGCTTTATAAACACACTAATGTGAAAAAATCCAAGTTCAGCCAAAAGAGCTATCTCGCTATAATTTAACCTTGTGCCTTTTTTGAGTAAAATTTCATCTTTTTTATAGTTTTCTCCTACCGCACGCACGGCAAAAGCTTGAGGAACTTTTTTTTCTATAAAAAGAGTATCATTTTCTACGCGTACATTTTCAACAGGGACTAAAGTATCGCTTCCTTCGCTCATGAGTGAGCCTGTAAAGGTTTTTACACAAGTACCATTTTGCACGCTAAATTGTGGCATAGTGCCTGCAGGTGTGAGGCCTAAAATTTTTAAAGGCTTATCTTGATCTTCAAATTTGATCGCATAACCATCCATAGCCGAAGTTGGAAATTCGGGCTGATTTTTAGGGGCTTTTATGTCTTGAGCTAAAATGCGTCCTAAACACTCTGTAAGAGCTATTTTTTCAATCTTTTCATAAGTTTTAATATGAGAATGTAAAATTTTTAAACTTTCTTCATAAGACATTAACATTTTTTATCCTTTTAAAAGTCCTGCACCGCAAAGTTTGGTTGATCTTTCTTTGGCATAAATTCTTTCTTTGTTTATCACATCATACTTCCAAATGGGTGCACTTGCTTTAAAATCTTCAACAAATTCATTAAGAAGTTTAAGTCCTAATTTTCTTTGTTTGCTTAAAATTCCTGCAAAATACGAGCTTTCATGAACCGCCACATCGCCTATAGAGTGAGCAAAAAGCAAGGTAATACCATCAAAATCTACTCTTTTTTGCCACTCATTAAACCATTTTTTTAAAAGCGGTTTATAAATATCAAAACTAAGTGCCTCAATACCTCCTTCTTCACGCACAATACCACAAAAAGTCAGCAAAGCACCGCAGTTTTTATCCTTGGCAAATTTATACCATTGGCTATAAATTTTAGGAATATCTAAAGAACCTTGATAGAGTGTAAAATGTTCCATTTAGCCCCCACAAACTGGCGGTAAAAGTGCTATTTTATCACCATCTTTTAACTTAGTGTTTTCATCAAAAATGATTTCATCATTTAAAGATACCGCACAAAGTTCTAGCCATTCTTTTAAACTCTCATCTTTTTGCAAAATTTCTTTTAATTCTTTTAAATTTTTTACCTTAAGTTCTAAATTTTCTTTATTTATAGGGCCTAAAAATTCCACTTTTACCATTTTATTCCTTTACTTCTAAATTTCCCATCATTCCTAAATCTTCATGTTCTAAAATATGGCAATGATACATTCTAAGTCCTTTAAAATCTTGTTTCATTCTAAGTCTTAACTCTTCATTAGGACGCACATTTATAGTATCTCTGAAGGCTCTAAATTCGGCTTTTTGAACTTTGCCATTGAGTTTTGATGAGATGAGTTCAAATTGCGTGCCGTGTATGTGGAAAGGATGATCCATGTGAGATTTATTTATCACTATCCAGTCTTCAACTACTCCAAGCTTGGAGCTTAAATCAATGCGTTTTAAATCATAGCTTTTGCCATTGATTAAAAACATAGACGCAAGAGCGATTTTTAATTCATTTTCACTTTTTCCCATCATTCCATGCATTTGCATATGATCTTCACTCATGATTATTTCTTTAAATTCCTTAGGTTCTTCTAAAGGTTTGAAAATTTTTAAATTTTTTGGAAGTTCTAATTTTTCTTTTTTTAGGCTAATACTAGCTAAAAATAGGGTATTAGATTCTTCTTTTACCATCATTTTGTCCCTATCATAATAAGCACTTTCTAGTCTAAATTCCCCATCTTTTGGAGCGTCGATTAAAACTTCTACACGAGAAGCAGGACTTAAGAAAAGTTCTTCTTTATAAATAGCTTTTTCTATAAGTCCACCATCAGTACCAACAAGTATAAACTTAGCTCCTTGTATGCGTAAATTTAAATATCTTGCTGCAGTAGCATTATAAATGCGTATGCGTTCGTTTGTGGCGAGTTTGATTTTAGGTTTAAATTGTCCATTGATGAGTACAAATTCTCCTTCTCTACCATTTAGCCAATCATTTAGGTTATTGTTTGGAATTTGAGCGTTTTCATCAAGACGCAAATCGCTAATCATCAAATCTCTTTCTTTTAAATGACTTAAAGCATCTTTTTTTGCTTTGATTACAAAAGCCCCAGCTAAACCCATAAAGACTTGTTTAGAAGTGGTATAATGAGGATGCGGATGATACCAGTAAGTTCCTGCGCTATCTTGAGGAATTTCAAAACGATATATTCTTTCTTCCCCTGCTAAGATAGGATCATGTGGGCTTCCATCTTGATCAGGTGGTACAGGAACGCCATGCCAATGTATAGTTGTAGCTTCTTTGAGTTTGTTTTTGACTAAAATTTCAAGTTTATCTCCTTCAAAAACTTCTATTTTTGGAGCAGGCACTAGGCCATTGTAAGTATAAAATAAGGTTTTTTTACCTTTGATAAGTTCTATATGATTTTCTTTGATTTCTAGGGTAGCACGAAAAATATTTTTTTCTTTACTTTCATTTTTGAGTAAAGGCAAGGCTTTTAAAATTTCTCCTTGGGGGAATTGTTTTGGATCTAAAAGCTTTAAATTTTTTGGAGCAAAGTTTATAAAAGAAGTATCTAAGTCATGATTTATAGAATGATTTTTATGCATGGAGTGCATATCGTGCATAGGATTTGCATAGGCTACACCCATACTTGCTAGAGTAAGTGCATTAAATTTTAAAAAATTTCTTCTATTCATTAGTTTTTCCTTTTGCTTGATTTTTTGTATTATAGTCATTATTTTTTTAACTTTAGTAAATATTTATTTTGAAAATTTGGTTTAATTTTGTTATGATTTTAGCAATTTAATCAAGGAAAAATAATGTTTTATGAAAAAATTCAAACTCCAGCTTATATTTTAGAAGAAGATAAATTAAGAAAAAATTGTGAGCTTTTAGCAAGTGTTGGCGAAAAAAGTGGTGCTAAAGTGCTTTTAGCTTTAAAAGGTTTTGCTTTTTCAGGAGCGATGAAAATTGTTGGAGAATACTTAAAAGGTTGTACTTGTAGCGGACTTTGGGAAGCAAAATTTGCTAAAGAATACATGGATAAAGAAATTCATACTTATTCGCCTGCTTTTAAAGAAGATGAAATCGATGAAATAGCCAGCTTATCTCATCATATAGTGTTTAACTCTTTAGCTCAATTTCATAAATTTCAAGCTAAAACACAAAAAAATTCCTTAGGTCTTCGTTGCAATGTTGAATTTTCTCTAGCCCCAAAAGAACTTTACAATCCTTGTGGAAGATACTCAAGACTTGGAATTCGTGCTAAAGATTTTGAAAATGTGGATTTAAGTACCATAGAAGGACTTCATTTTCACGCACTTTGCGAAGAAAGTGCTGATGCTTTAGAAGCTGTTTTAAAGGTTTTTGAAGAGAAATTTGGCAAATGGATAGGGCAAATGAAATGGGTGAATTTTGGAGGAGGGCATCACATCACCAAAAAAGGCTATGATGTTGAAAAACTTATTGCTTTGTGTAAAAATTTCAGTGATAAATATAGCGTGCAAGTTTATCTTGAACCAGGTGAAGCGGTAGGTTGGCAAACAGGAAATTTAGTGGCTAGTGTAGTAGATATCATAGAAAATGAAAAACAAATTGCTATTTTAGACACTTCAAGCGAAGCGCATATGCCAGATACTATCATCATGCCTTATACAAGTGAAGTTTTAAATGCTAGAATTTTAGCCACAAGAGAAAATGAAAAAATTTCAGACTTAAAAGAAAACGAATTTGCCTATTTACTTACTGGAAATACTTGTTTAGCGGGTGATGTAATGGGAGAGTACGCTTTTGATAAAAAGCTTAAAATCGGCGATAAAATTGTTTTTTTAGATCAAATTCATTACACCATTGTGAAAAACACAACTTTTAATGGTATAAGACTTCCAAATCTCATGCTTTTAGACCATAAAAATGAACTTCAAATGATAAGAGAATTTTCTTATAAGGATTATTCTTTAAGAAATTAGTATTATTTATAATTTGCATAAAATGTTAATTTTACTCGGAAGAGAATCAAAGATATAAATTTTATGCAAAGTATTTTATTTTTTCACATATAAAATCAACTCAAATATCTAATTTTCAATACTTTGGTATGATTTTTTAATATTTTAAATCCTTGTGGAATTTTATTGAAATTCAGTGATTTTTAAATCAAATAGTATTAAGATAAATCGATTTAAAAATCGGCTTTAAAATGAATATTAGGTATATTTTGCATAATATTCATTCAAGCAAAATTTAAAGCTATTTTTGAAAATTTTGAATGCATGGGGGCTTTAATGGATTTGGAAAAATTAAGATTAGCTAGAAGTCTTTATTATCAATGTCTAGGAGAGCTTTTTGTTTTTTCATTTTCTGAAGAAAGATTGTCAAAATTACAAGAGTATTTAAAGACAATGCAGGAATGTTTATTTGATGAAAATTTAAAATCAAATTTTGATATCTTGCTTAGGCATTTAGATGATGAAAATTCTATACAAGCATTTTTTAAAGAATACGATTTGCTTTTTTTAAGTCTTAAAAACAGCATTCCAACGACTTTTTCTTACATAGAAGAAGGTTTTGAAAATTCAAATCCTTTACTTTGCGTGCGTCAAATTTTAGTCAAAAGCAAAATAAGACGCAATGAAAAATTCTTTAAAGAAAGTGAAGATAGTGTTGGATTTTGTTTATTGTTGATGAGTGAATTTTTAAGGCAAAATGAAGATGATTTAGCCAAAGAGCTTTTTGAAAAAGTGATCAATAAAAGCATTGATGAGTTTTTAGGCGATGTTTTCATGAATAAAAATGCGAATTTATATAAGGAAATTGCAAGTATTGCATCGGCTTTTATGGAATTTGAAAGACTTTGCTTTGAAGTGGAAAAACCTGCAAAAATAAATTCTAAAAAAGTGCAAAACGATCTATCGCGTTCAGAATTTTTAAGAAGAGAAGCAAATAAACAAAGGAGGACTCGTGAAAAATCGCAGGGAATTTCTTAAAAAATCCGCTTTTGCCTTAGGGGCTGCTGGAGTGCTTGGTAGCACGACTTTAGCTCTAGCTAAAGATAAAGAAAGAAAAGATTTGGTTAAAGGTAAAAGTAAGAAAAAAGAAGTGCTTTTTCAAAGAAGTGCTAATTGGGAAAATTATTATATAAAGGCTGAGTAATGTCAAGTGTAGGTGAAAATATCAAGCTTACGCGTCGTTCTTTTCTTAAAATGGCAGCACTTTCAAGCCTAGCAACACCGTTGCTTGCTAGAAGTGAAACTTTAAGAGAAGCGAGTGCTGATGAGCTTAAAGAAGCTTATGAAGGTAGTAAAAAAGTAAAAACAGTTTGTACAGCCTGTTCTGTAGGCTGTGGGATTATTGCAGAAGTGCAAAATGGTGTTTGGGTGCGTCAAGAAATCGCTCAAGATCATCCTGTGAGTTCAGGTGGACATTGCTGCAAGGGATCTGATATGATCGATATGGTGCGTTCACATGTGCGTTTAAAATATCCTATGAAAAAAGAAAATGGAGAATGGAAACGCATAAGTTATGAGCAAGCTTTAAGTGAGATCGGAGAAAAACTAGCTGCTTATCGTAAAGAAAATCCTGAAAGTGTTATGTTTTTAGGTTCTGCAAAAATGAGCAATGAACAAGCTTATTATGTACGTAAATTTGCAGCGTTTTTTGGAACAAACAATGTAGATCATCAAGCTAGAATTTGACACAGCGCAACAGTCGCCGGTGTGGCGAATACATTTGGTTATGGCGCTATGACAAACCATCTTGGAGACATTCAAAGAAGTAAATGTATCATTATCATTGGGGCAAATCCAGCGGTAAATCATCCTGTGGGTTTTAGACACTTCTTAAAAGCAAAAGAAAAAGGTGCAAAGCTTATCGTTGTAGATCCTAGATTTACAAAAAGTGCGGCAAAAGCGGATATTTATGCAAGAATTCGTCCAGGAACTGACATTGCTTTCATGTATGGAATGCTAAAAATCATCTTTGATGAAGGCTTAGAAGATACAAAATATCTTGATGAAAGAGTTTTTGGAATTGATAAAATTCGTGAAGAAGCAGCAAAATGGACAGCTGAAGAAGTAGAAAATGTTACAGGGATCTCTAAAGAACTTTTGGTGCAAATCACTCACGAAGTAGCTAAAAACAAACCAACTACGCTTATTTGGGCTATGGGTTTAACTCAACACACTGTAGGAACTTCAAATACACGTTTAGCACCTATTGTGCAAATGGTACTTGGAAATATAGGTAAATTTGGTGGTGGAGTTAATATCTTACGCGGACACGATAATGTTCAAGGTGCTTCAGATATGGCTTGTTTGAGTGAAAATTTACCAGGTTATTATCCTTTAAATGAAGCGACTTGGAGATACTATGCCAAAATTTGGGGCGTGGATTATGAGTGGCTTTTAGGAAATTTTGTAAGCAAAGATTGGATGCATAAAACCGGACTTTCACTTGCTAGATGGTGGGCAGCGGCTTTAAATGGAAAAGATGGCAATGATGCTATCGATAATGCAGGAACGCCTTTAAAAGCTTTAGTAGTTATGGGAAATGGTATCACTTCGACTGCACAACAAGTAAAAGTTAAAGAAGGTTTGGAAGCTTTAGAGCTTTTAGTTTTAGCTGATCCTTTTGTAAATGAAGCAGGGATTATTGCAGAAAGAAAAGATGGAATTTATCTTTTACCTGCAGCAACACAGTTTGAAACAAGCGGAAGTGTAACAGCAACAAATCGTAGCGGACAATGGAGATTTAAAGTTGTAGATCCACTTTATGAAAGCATGGAAGATCAAGAAATTTTATTTGAGCTTGCTAAAAAATTAGGCTTTTATGAAGACTTTACTAAGACTTTACGCGATGAAAAAGGTGAGATTGTTTGGCCTGAAAATGCAACAAGAGAAATTGCAAAAGCGGTTAGAAGTATAGGGCTTAATGGTTGGAGTCCTGAAAGGCTTAAAAAGCATACTTTATACTGGGATAAATTTGATGAGGTAACTTTAGAAGGAAAAGACGAAGTTGCTGGCGAGTACTACGGGCTTCCTTGGCCTTGTTGGAGTGATAAGCATCCAGGTTCTCCTGTGCTTTATAATACCGACATTGAAGTCGCAAAAGGTGGTATGGGCTTTAGAAACAATTTTGGACTTGAGTATGAAGGAGAGAGTTTACTTGCTAAAAATGCGCCTTTAAATTCACCTATTGATACAGGTTATCCACAAATTACTAAAGATAATATAGAAAAAGTTTTAGGCATTACTTTAAGTGCCCAAGAAAAAGAAAAAATGGGATCAACTTGGTCTTATGATGATAGCAATATCATAGCAACTAAATGTATAGAAAAAGGCATAGTTCCTTATGGAAATGCTAAAGCTAGAGCTGTAGTTTGGACTTTTAAAGATAAAATTCCACTCCACCGTGAGCCTTTACATTCTCCAAGAAACGATTTGGTGCAAAAATATCCAAGTTTTGAAGATCAAAAAGCGCTTTACCGCGTGGATACTAAATTTGTGTCTGTGCAACAAGCTAAGGATTATTCTAAAGAATTCCCACTTAATCTTGTTACTGCAAGACTTGTGAATTTAAATGGTGCAGGTATGGAAAATAGAGCATCTATGTATCTAACGCGTTTAACACCTGAAATGTTTTGTGAGATCAATCCTGAATTAGCAAAAGAGCAAGACATTAAAGCAGGAGATATGATTTGGGTACATTCTCCAGAAGGTACTAAAATTCATGTAAGAGTGAAGGTTAATCCAGGTGTAGCAAAAGATATGATTTTCTTGCCTTTCCATTTTACAGGAGTTATGCAAGGCGTGGATTTAACGCACAATTTCCCAGAAGGAACTAAGCCTTATGCAAGCGGAGAAAGTGCTAATACGGTAACAAATTATGGTTATGATATCATGTGTCAGATTCCAGAGACTAAAGGTGGGCTTTGTAGAATCAGTAAGGATGGAAAATGAGTAAGGTAAATTTTGCAAATTTAGAAAAAGAACGCTTGAAATTCTTTTGTGATAATGAGCGTTGTATTGATTGTAATGGTTGTGCGGTAGCTTGTGATGAAGCACATGAGCTTCCTATTCATATTCGCCGCCGCCGTGTGATTACTTTAAATGAAGGAATTCAAGGAAAAGAAGTTTCAACTTCTATTTCTTGTATGCATTGTGATGATGCTCCTTGTTCTATCGTTTGTCCTGTGGATTGTTTTTACATCCGTGCTGATGGTATTGTTTTGCATGATAAAGAAATTTGCATAGGTTGTGGATATTGTCTTTATGCTTGTCCTTTTGGTGCACCACAATTTCCAAAAGATAGTGTTTTTGGAAATAAAGGCATTATGGATAAATGTACTATGTGTGCAGGTGGCCCTGAAGCAACGAATTCAGAAAAAGAAAGAGAACTTTATGGTCAAAATCGTATCGCAGAAGGAAAAGTTCCTGTATGTGCTGCGATGTGTTCGACAAAAGCACTTTTAGTAGGTGAAAGTTCTAAAATAGAAGAGATTTATCATAATAGACTTATGAATAGAAATTATGGCATTCCAAATCCTTCGGAAAGTTTGGAATGGAAGATTGCTTACACAGGAAAGGAACGCTTATGAGAAAAGTATTTGTAACGCTTTTGTTAAGCGTGGTAAGTTTATTTGCTTATGGTAGCGAGAGAATGGGACAAGATACTCAAATTTGGGATTTTCATCGTATTACAAATATCCCAAATTATGATACTTTTGGCAAACTTTGGACAACTTTGCAAGGTGAATATATAGCTACTATAGCTTTAATCGCTGTTATTGCGGTATTATCTGCATTTGCTTTGCATTATATGGTTATAGGACCTAAGCAATTTTCACACGATGGAAAGAAAATTTATGCTTTTACATTATTTGAAAGACTTTTTCATTTTATCGCGGCAATTTCTTGGGTGATTTTAGTGCCAACTGGTTTTGTGATGATGTTTGGGGCGACTTTTGGAGGCGGACTTTTTGTAAGGGTTTGTAAAAATTTACATGCTTTTGCAACGGTTTTATTTATCATCTCTATAATCCCTATGTTTTTATGGTGGATTAAAAGAATGCTTCCTGCAAGTTATGATATCAGATGGATGATGATAGTAGGTGGTTATTTAAGTAAAATCAAACGTCCTGTACCTGCAGGTAAGTTTAATTTTGGTCAAAAATCTTGGTATTATATAGCCGTATTTGGTGGATTTTTGATGATAATTACAGGTGGATTTATGTATTTTCTTGATTTTAATTCCACAGCAATTCAAGGTCTTTTTGGTTTAACTCAAATTGAACTTTTAAGAATTTCAGCTATAGTGCATAATTTCTTGGGTATAGTGTGTGCAGTGTTTTTTGGCGTGCATATTTATATGGCAGTATTTGCAATCAAAGGCAGTATCCATTCTATGATTAGTGGTTATAAAGAAGAAGAAGAGGTTTATATTTTACATTCTTATTGGTATAAAGAATTAAGCAATAAAAAGCAAATTGAACCTAGTTTTTCTTATGATCCTAATGTAAAAATTTAATCTTTAACCGCTATGTTATTGCATAGCGGTAGTTTTAAGCTTTTTTGAAATAAATAGAACGAATTTTATTTTATAAGTTGAATCTAAAATCTATTTTTCCATATATAAATTTGTTATTTATGTTTTTTTGATATAATATTATTTAAAGATATTTAAAGGATAAGGTATGGATCCGTTATTTACAACTCAAATTTTAAAATATAAAGGTAATGATTCTTTTACATGTGATGATACTTTAGTGCGTGAAATTAAACTTGAAATTTTTATTAATAATGAAAGAGTAGGTGCTTTAATGGCAACTCCTGTAGATGAACAGGCATTAGCAATAGGATATTTAATGAGCGAAAATATCATTGCGAAAGTAAGCGATATTGAGAGCATAGAAACAAAAGATGATGGCATGAGTGTGCATATTAAAGCAAAGATTGATAAAGAAAATTTAGCAAAGCTTAATGCTGAAGGTGTAGTTATAAGTGGTTGCGGTAGAGCACATACTGCCAATATCGATCCAGAAGCTATTGAAGCGAGTAAAATTAGTTCTGATGCAAAATTTAGCAAAGATGAAATTTTAAAACAAATGAGTACTTTTTATACTCAATGCGAGCTTTATGAGAAAACAGGCTGTGTACATACGGCTAAGCTTTTTGTAGATGAGAAAACTTTTTTTATAGGTGAAGATATAGCTCAGCATAATACCATAGATAAAGCTTTAGGAAAAGCACGTTTAGCTGGGGTTGATTTAAGTCAATGTTTTTTAATGGTTAGTGGAAGGCTAAGTTCTGAAATGGTAGCTAAAGCAGTTATGCATAAAATTCCAGTGCTTGTTTCACGCACGGCTCCTACTTGTTTAGGAGTTATGATAGCAAGAAAATTTGATTTAACGCTTTGTGGTTTTGCTAGAGAAAATAAGATTAATATTTATAGTGGAGAATTTAGAATTCATGGATAAAAATCAAGAAAAAGAAATCATCTCATATATGAGAGAATTGTTAAATAGTAATGAAAAATTAGATTGTGGTACGGCTTTTAAAATTGCAAAGAAATTTAATGTAAATATAGAAAAAATCGGACAATTAGCCGATGAAAATCACATGAGAATTGATAATTGCGAGTTGGGGCAATTTGGACATTTAGATTTTGAAAAAGCAAAGATTGAAGTACTTAAAAAAATAGAACCTAGTTTAGATGAAAAGCGTAGAATTTTTTGTAAAGATGCAAGAGATATTGCTAAAGAAGGTTGTGGGCTTAAAAGTATGCGTTCAGCTTTAAAAGCTTATAAGGTTGATGTAAAGTATTGTCAACTTGGTTGTTTTAAAGAAAAAAAAGGTAAGCAATTTATAGTAAGAACAAAAACTTGGATCGAAAATGCGGATGGAGATTTGCTTTTTGGACGAGGAAAAACAGAACTTTTGGAACTTATCGGACAAACAGGTAGTTTATTACATGCTTCTAAACTTATGGGGATTAATTATAAAAAAGCTTGGATGCATTTACAAACCTTACAAAAAAATTCTCAAGAAATCTTAGTTAGTACAAGACAAGGACGCTCTAAAGAATCAGGAACAAAACTTACTCCTAGAGCTTTGGAATTAATGGAAAATTACTCTATTTTACAAAAAGATATAGAAGAATACGCTAATAAACGCTTTAAAGAACTGTTTTTAAAAGGAAAAAAATAAATCTTCTATCAAAAAATACTAATACATAATATTTTTATAATTAATTAATATTATTTTTTTAAAAATATGTTAAAATTAGAATCTAAATTTTTTATTTTTTAGGAGTTATAAGATGTTTAAATCTTTAAATATCGGTTTAAAACTTATTTTTTCTGTGGCAACTGTTGTTGTTATTGGACTTATTATTTTAATTTCATTAATCACAAAACAAGTAAGTCAAAATATTACTAAAAATACAGAAGATATTCTTGCTTCTATCACGAAAGAATATGCTACCCAAACTCAAGGAATTTTTGGGGAAATGATCGCTTTAAATAAAAGTATTTCAGGTACTTTAACAGAAATGTTTAGATCAACCTCTAAAGAAGATTTAGATATAGATAATATAACAAATATTATAACCAATACTTTTGATAATAGTGCTTATTCTAATTTTACTTATTTGTATCTTATCGATCCGCCAGAATACTTTAAAGAAGAGAGTAAATTTTTCAATACTCAAAGTGGAAAATTTGTCATGCTTTACGCTGATGAAGAAAAGGATAATAAAGGCGGAATAAAAGCAATACAAGCTAGTGATGAAATAGCTAATCTGCAAGTTGTGCAAGATATATTAAAAAAAGCAAAATATGGGGAAAATAAAGTATATATAGGCCGTCCTATTAAGATGAATTTAGAAGGTCAAGATTTTGATGCTGTAAATGTTGCTATGCCTATTTTTGATCGAAAAAATCAAGTTGTAGGTGTCATAGGCATGACTTTAGATTTTTCAGATATTGCTACTTATCTTTTAGACCCTAAAGGTCAAAAATATGATGGTGAATTAAGAGTTCTTTTAAATTCAGATGGTTTGATGGCGATACATCCAAATAAAAATCTAGTTTTAAAAAATTTAAAAGATGTCAATCCTAATAAAGGTGCACAAGAAACTTATAAGGCCATAAGCGAAGGAAAAAATGGAGTTTTTGACTATATAGCTTCTGATGGTGATGATTCTTATGCTGCGATTAATAGTTTTAAAGTGCAAGATAGTTCTTGGGCAGTTTTGGTAACTGCTCCTAAATATTCAGTATTTAAACCCTTAAAAAAATTACAATTAATTATTCTTGGTGCATCTTTTATTTTTATTTTTGTTGTTTTAGGAGTGGTTTATTATTGCGTAAGAAAAATTGTCGCATCTAGATTGCCTGTGATTCTTAGTTCTTTAGAATCATTTTTCCGTTTTTTAAATCATGAAAAAATTGAACCTAAGGCTATTGAAATTCGTGCTAATGATGAGCTAGGAGCAATGGGAAGAATCATAAATGAAAATATTGAAAAGATTCAAATATCTTTAGAACAAGATCAAAATGCTGTAGATGAATCGGTGCAAACTGCTAGAGAAATCGAAAAGGGTAATTTAACTGCAAGAATTACTAAAAATCCTATAAATCCTCAATTAGTAGAACTTAAAAATGTTCTTAATAGGATGCTTGATGTTTTACAAAGTAAAATTGGTTCTAATATGAATGAAATTAATAGAGTTTTTGATAGTTATAAGGCTCTTGATTTTAGTACAGAAGTATTTAATGCTAAAGGTGAAGTTGAGATTACAACTAATATTTTAGGCAAAGAAATTAAAAAGATGCTTTTGGCTTCTTCAAATTTTGCTAAAGATTTAGCCAATCAGTCAGAAGAGTTAAAAAATTCTATGCAAAAACTTGCTGATGGCTCTAATGCACAAGCGAGTTCTTTAGAACAATCGGCTGCAGCCGTAGAGGAGATTAATTCTTCTATGCAAAATGTAAGTGGAAAAACAGTTGAGGTTGCTTCACAAGCTGATGATATAAAAAATATTGTCAATGTAATTAAAGATATCGCTGAGCAAACGAATCTTCTTGCTTTAAATGCAGCTATTGAAGCTGCACGTGCTGGAGAACATGGGCGTGGTTTTGCAGTTGTTGCAGATGAGGTAAGACAGCTTGCGGAAAGAACAGGAAAATCCTTATCTGAAATCGAGGCAAATATTAATATACTTGTTCAAAGCGTAAATGAAGTAGCAGAATCTGTAAAAGAACAAACAGCAGGAATCACACAGATTAACGATGCTATAGCACAACTTGAAACTGTAACTAAGGAAAATGTCGAAGTTGCAAATGTCACCAATAATATAACAAATGAAGTCAATCAAATTGCTGCGGCAATTCTTGAAGATGTGAATAAAAAAAGATTTTAAAAAAGCTCATTTTTGAGCTTTTAAATTTTTTTATATTATTTAAAATTTTTAAACACAAAACAAGTAATAAAATAATATTATTTTTCAAAGCTAATATCAAGGAAAAATAATGAAAATTGATTGTCGCAATCTATCTTGTCCTCAGCCTATGGTTGAAACAAAAAACGCTCTTGAAAAACTTCAAGAAAATGAAATTTTAGAAATTGTTTTAAATTCTATTATTTCAAAAAATAATGTTGTAAAATTTCTTAACTCTTTAAATTTAAACCCTGTTGTAGATGAAAATGCACAAGAGTTTTGCATCAAAGTACAAAAAAAGAATTTTGATTCTAGTGAAGTAAATATTCACGATTATAATGTTTTATTTTTAAAAACCGACAAAGTGGGCGAGGGTGAATTGGGACAAAATTTACTTGTAGGATTTTTAAGTACCTTAAAAAATTTAGATCATGCTCCAAGTAAAATTCTTTGCGTAAATGAAAGTGTTTTAATCAATGTTGATGAAAATCATAAAGCACATTTAGCTATGAAAGAACTTGAAAATTTAGGTATTGAGATCATAAGTTGTGGAGCTTGTCTAGAATTTTTTAATAAAAGCAAAGAACTTAAAATAGGAAATATAGGCAATGCTTATGAAATTTTAAACGAGCTTTTTGGTAAAGCAAAAATCATTACTCTATAAGGAAAAACACTGCAATATAAAAATCAAAATTTAACCCATTTTGTTAAAGCAGCAGGTTGAGCAGCGAAATTAAGCCCGGGTGGTCTTAAAACAATTTTAAATTTCATGCAAAAAACTCCTGCTTTACTTAGTGATATCGGAAATAATGAAGATGCAAGCGTATATCAAATCAGTCCTGATTTAGCTTTGGTGCAAACGCTTGATTTTATCACTCCTATAGTAGATAGTGCTTATCATTTTGGTGCTATTGCTGCAGCAAATGCTTTAAGCGATGTTTTTGCTATGGGTGCAGAGGTGATTAATGCCTTAAATATAGTAGGTTTTGATACTTGTAATCATGATATAAATATCTTAAAAGAGCTTTTAGAAGGTGCAAATGATAAGGTTCAAGAATGCAATGCTTTAGTTGTGGGTGGCCATACTATAGAAAGCACTGAGCTTTTTTTTGGACTTAGTGTTACAGGAAAAGTACATCCTAGTAAATTTATTGCTAATAATACGGCTAAAGTTGGAGATTGTATCATTTTAACCAAGCCTTTAGGAACAGGAATTTTAAGTACAGCTTTAAAGGCACAAATGTTAAATCAAAAACATTTAGATATAATGCTTAAAAGTATGATGGAGTTAAATTATAAAGCCAGTCAAATTGCTCTTAAATTTCATCCAGGTGCCATGAGTGATGTCACAGGTTTTGGACTTTTAGGACATTTAAAAGAAATGCTAAATAAAAATATTTCTTTTGAAATTTTTGAAAGTGAACTTCCTTTTTTAGATGGAGTAAAAGAGTATTTTAATATGGGTTTAATTCCTGCTGGAGCTTATAAAAATTTAGAATTTATAAAAGAACTTATCCCTGATTTAAATGAAGAAAAATTATTACTTTGTGATCCGCAAACTTCAGGAGGACTTTTAATTTCTATAAGTGAAAAAGAATCCTTAGAATGTTTAAAAAAACTAGAAGATGAAAATATTCAAGCTAAAATTATTGCTAAGGTTGTAAATAAGCAAGAAAATGATATTATCATTTCTTAATTTTTGTTACTTATATACCCATTAAAATTTTTTTTATCATTTTTTATACATTTTCTATGATTTAAAATATTATTTTTATCTTATTTATATATTATTTATTAAAATTTATTTTATCTTAGGAGATACGAAATGATACAAAAAGCTTTAGCTTTAGCTGAAGAATTGCAAGGACAAATAGAAGCCAATATTTCAAATTCTGAAAAAGAATTTCATGCTAAAATGCAAAAACTTCTTAATAATCCCAAAAATAAAGTTATGCTTATAGAACTTTTAGATCGTTCTTTTAGATGTAAAGATAAAAATGCAAGTTTTGAGCTTATAGAATATACTTTGAGTAAATATGGCATAGCGGATTTTTTTAGCACTTTTGAAAAATTCCTACTTTTTAGCTTTTTAAATTTTGGCAAATTTGCTCCTAATTTAAGTGTACCTTTTTTTGTCAAACATTTAAGAGAAGATACTAAAGCTATGGTTCTAGATGCAAACCCTAGTGTTTTAGAGCCGCATATTAAAAAAAGAAAAGAGCAAGATAAAATCACTTTAAATGTGAATTTAATCGGCGAAGAGGTTTTAGGTGAAGCTGAGAGTAAATATCGTATGCGAAAATATGAAGAGGCTTTAAAATCAAGTTATATCACTTATATTTCCATAAAAATTACTACGATTTTTTCACAAATTAATATTATAGATTTTGATTATTCCAAAGAAGAGGTAGTAAAAAGACTAGATTATCTTTATGCTTTAGCCTTAGAAGAAGAGAAAAAACAAGGTGTTTCTAAATTTATCAATCTTGATATGGAGGAATTTAGAGATTTAGAACTTACTGTTGCAGCTTTTATAGAAAGTGTGGCCAAATTTGATATTAAAGCGGGGATTGTTTTGCAAGCTTATATTCCTGATTCTTATGAGTATCTTAAAAAACTTTTTGCTTTTTCAAAAGAGAGGGTTTTAAAAGGTATGAAGCCTATTAAGATCCGTTTTGTTAAGGGTGCTAATATGGAAAGTGAAGAAACCATTGCATCTCAAAAAGGCTGGGAACTTCCTACTTTTTATAAAAAAATAGATACTGATAGCAACTATAATAAAATGCTTGATTTTATTCTTGAAGGAGATAATCATAAATACATCAACATAGGAATTGCAAGTCATAATATCTTTGAGATTGCTTATGCTTATACACGCATAAGTGAAGCGGGTGCTTTGGATTCTTTTACTTTTGAAATGCTTGAAGGTATGAGTTTGCAATGTTCTTATGAATTATCCAAAATGCATGATTTAATCCTTTATGCTCCAGTTTGCGATGAAGCACATTTTAACAATGCCATTGCTTATCTTGTAAGACGCCTTGATGAAAATACAAGTGAAGATAATTTTATGCGTTATTTTTTCAATCTTAAAGTAGGAGATGAAAATTGGAAGGCTCAAAAAGAACTTTTTTTAAAATCTTTAGAAGGCATAAAAACTCTTGATAATACTACACATCGTAAGCAAGATAGAAATAAAGAATCAAATATCATAAGTTCTTATGAAAGTAAAAAATTTAGCAATGAAAGCGATACGGATTTTATTTTAGCGCAAAATAGAGCGTGGGCTAAAGAAATTAAAACTAAATATGAAAATTTAAAAGATTATGATGTTTATCCTGTTATAGGCGAACTTGATTTTAAAGCAGAAAATTTAAATGTTTTAGAAGTTAAAGATAAGATCGAAGATAGAGTTATAGGAAAGGCTTATTTAGCAGGAGAAAAAGAAATCAAACAAGCTTTAGAAGTAGCTAAAAATTCCAAATTTACACAAAAAAGTCATGATGAAATTTATCAAATTTTAGCCAAAAGTGCAAAACTGATGAGAGAAAGAAGAGGGGATTTGATAGGTTTGGCAGCTTTAGAAGTGGGTAAAACCTTTTTAGAGATCGATCCTGAAGTAAGCGAGGCTATTGATTTTATAGAGTTTTATCCGCACTCTTTAGAAGAGCTTAAAAAACAAAATCCAAAAGTTACATTCACACCTAAAGGTATAGGGGTTACCATAGCTCCTTGGAATTTTCCTATAGGAATTTCAGTAGGTACTATAGCTGCACCACTAGCCGCAGGTAATGTGGTGATTTACAAACCTTCTTCACTTTCAACTCTAACAGGTTATATGCTTTGTAAGTGTTTTTGGGATTCGGGTATTCCAAAAGATGCTTTGATTTTCTTACCTTCAAAAGGAAGTGATATTTCTAAATATTTACTTATTGATGAAGCGATTAAATTTTCAATTCTTACAGGAGGAGAGGATACTGCTTATGCTATGTTAAAAGCTAATCCAACCTTGCTTTTAAGTGCTGAAACTGGCGGAAAGAATGCGACTATAGTTTCTAAATTTGCTGATCGTGATAGTGCGATTAAAAATATCATTCATTCTGCTTTTAGTAATAGCGGTCAAAAATGTTCAGCTACTTCTTTGCTAGTCTTAGAAGAAGAGGTTTATCATGATGAAGAATTTAAAAAGACTTTAGTGGATGCTGCGAGTTCTATGGCAGTGGGCAATCCTTTTGAATTTAAAAATAAATTAGGTACTTTAGCTGATAAGCCAAGTTCTAAAGTTCAAAAGGCCTTAGATGAATTACAACCTTATGAAGAATGGGCATTAAAACCTAAGTTTTTAGAGGATAATCCTTATTTGATGACTCCAGGCATAAAATATGGCACTAAAAAGGGTGATTTTACTCATATGAATGAACTTTTTGTACCGATTTTAAGTGTGATGAAGGCTAAAGACTTAAAAGAAGCTATTGATATAGTAAATTCCACAGGTTATGGTTTAACTGCAGGTTTTGAAAGCTTAGATGAAAGAGAATGGGAGTATTTTCACACTCACATAGAAGCAGGAAATATTTATATCAATAAACCAACCACAGGGGCTATAGTGCTGCGTCAACCTTTTGGTGGGATTAAAAAATCAGCTATAGGTTTGGGTAGAAAAGTGGGAATTTATAATTATATCACTCAATTTTTAGAGGTTAAGCAAGAAGATTTTGATGATCATTTAATTGAAGATAAATTTTCAAAAAAATTAGCACAAATAGATTTAAAAGAAGCACAAGATTTTATGAACAATTTAATTAAAATGTCTCAATCTTATGCTTATCATTATAAAAACGAGTTTAGTGTTTCAAAAGATTATGTCAATATTCGTGGAGAAGATAATCTTTTTTCTTATACTAAAATAAAGAATATGGTTTTAAGACTTTGTGGAAATGAAAGCTTAAAAGATGTTTTAGGTGTGGTTTTAGGTGCAAATATTGCAAATATTGATCTAAGTATCAGTTATGATGAACAAGATGTTAGTATAATAGAACGAATTGTTCAAAGCATAGGAGCAAAAGTATTGTTTTTAAAAGAAAATAAAGAAAATTTTATCAAGAGTATTAAAGAATATGAAAGAGTGCGTTATTTAGCAAAGCCAGATGTAAATGATGAGATTTATAAAGAGGCTGCAAAGCTTGCTAAAATCATTATAAGAGAAAAGCCATTATTAAATGGTCGTTTTGAACTTTTAAATTATTTTAATGAAAAAGCTTTAAGTATATCTTTTCATCGTTATGGAAATTTAGGCATTAGAGCAATATCTTAATGATCAAGGAGAGATTGATGGAAGTGGTTCAAATTAATACCCCAATAGCAGTGATGTTTGTAGCTTATGCCTTATTAATGCTTTATATAGGTTTTTATTTTTATAAACAAAATAAAAATTCAGAGGATTATTTTCTAGGTGGGCGTACCATGGGGCCTGTGATATCTGCACTTAGCGCAGGGGCTTCTGATATGAGTGGTTGGCTTTTAATGGGTTTACCGGGAGCTTTATATGTAAGTGGTTTTATAGATTCTTATATTGCAATTGGGCTTACTATAGGAGCTAGTTTAAATTGGATTTTTGTGGCAAAAAGACTTAGAATTTATACCAGTGTGATTGCAAATTCTTTGACTATTCCTGATTATTTTGAAACTCGTTTTGATGATGATAAACATATACTGCGCATCGTATGTGCGGTGGTAATTTTGATATTTTTTACCTTTTATGTTTCATCAGGGCTTGTAAGCGGAGCAAAACTTTTTGAAAGTACTTTTGGTATCAGATACGATTATGCTTTAACTACTGGAACGATTATTATTGTTGCTTATACTTTTTTAGGTGGATATAAGGCGGTTTGTTGGACGGATATGATACAAGGGCTTTTAATGATGATGGCTTTAATTATTGTACCTTTGGTTATGCTTTATCATTTAGGTGGCTTTGGTGAAGCGATGAATATAGTAAGAGAAATAAAACCACAAGCTTTATCTATGGGCGAAGGAGTAGGAGTTATAAGTATTATATCTGCACTTGCTTGGGGTTTGGGTTATTTTGGTCAACCACATATTTTAGTGCGTTTTATGTCGATTCGTTCTACTAAAGATATTCCTATGGCCACTTTTATAGGTATTGCTTGGATGGCGGTTTGTCTTTTAAGTGCTTGTATGATAGGTATTTTGGGCATAGCTTATGTGCATAAATTTGAATTAAGTTTGCAAGATCCTGAAAAGATTTTCATCGTGATGTCGCAGCTTTTATTTAATCCTTGGATAGCAGGTATTTTACTCAGTGCTATTTTAGCAGCTATTATGAGTACAGCAAGTTCACAATTGCTGGTTTCAAGTTCTACTATAGCGGAAGATTTTTATAAAAAGATTTTTAGAGAAGATGCGCCAAGTCATGTTGTATTAAATTTAGGTAAATTAGGTGTTTTATTGGTAGCTGTAATAGCGTTTTTGATTTCTACTGATAAAAACTCAAGTGTTTTGAGTATAGTTTCTTATGCATGGGCTGGATTTGGAGCTTCTTTTGGTTCTGTAATGCTTTTTTCTTTATTTTGGAGTAGGATGACAAGAGTAGGAGCGATCTTAGGTATGATAACAGGAGCTGCTACTGTGGTGCTTTGGAAGAATTTTGCAAATTCAGGTCTTTATGAAATAGTTCCAGGGTTTTTAGCAGCTTCGGCGGTGATTATTATTGCAAGTTTGTTTACAAATGTAAGATCTGGAACTAAAGCAGCTTATGAAAAGATGTTAAAAGAGCTTTGAGAACAAAAGCCTTTTTTAAGGCTTTTGTATTAAAAATCTTAGCGTGGGTCCACTTTGATCGATTTCAAGCACTTTAAAACCACGGTTTTTTACATCTTGAGGTATGGAATTGATACTTTGTGGGCAATCGCAAAGCACTTCCAAAATTTCTCCACTTTTAAGCTTAGGTAAGACATCAAGTGTTGCTATAGCAGGATAAGGACAAGCTTCACCTTGTAAATTTAAACTATAAGTAATTTTCACTGTTTATCCTTTAAGTTGATTTTTAAAAAAGTGTTTTTTGTAAAATACTACAAAAACAAACATTAAGATGAATAAAATAAGGTTGATAAAAAATCCATTTAAATTGCCAAATTCAGTTAAAAGATTGATTTTTATACCTTCTTTAAAAGCTTTTGGTAAAAAGTCATAACTTAAAGCTAAAATCATAGTTCCTATTATATTTGCAATTCCTACTATTATAAAATGACTTTGTCCTTCAAAGGCACGATAAGTCCAACCACACTCGCAACCTCCGGCAAAAACTATACCAAAACCAAACAAAAATGCTCCCACAGCTACAGCAGGAGAAAGTTCTATGAGTTTGCTAGTATGACCTTGCAAGATAAAAGCAAAAGCGATTAAAGAGGCGATAATCATACCGATTAATGCGCCTTTTATAGCATTATCTCTACCAAATAAAAATAAATCTCTAAAGCAAGAAGTAAAACAAATTTGCCCTCTAGAAATAACAAAGCCAAAAACAAAACCAAAAATCAGTGCTAAAGCTAGAAGACTTTGTTTGTTTTGTGTGCTGATATTGCCATTTGTAAAAACAAGATAAAACACCCAAACTAAAAAGGCTATGAAAAGCAATATGCCTAAGTTAAAATATAATTTTGTACGCAAACTTTGCTTGTTTAACGGCAAGTTTTCTTTATTTACATGTTCTAATTTAGCTTTAGGTTTAAAAAAGGAAGTGTTGCAAATTTTCACTCCTAGATAAATTCCTAAAACCATAAAAACAGTAAAAAGCCAAGTGTGTAAAGAAAAATAAGGTAAACCTGTAAAAAAATTAGCTAAATTGCATCCAAATGCAAGTCTTGCTCCATATCCTGAAAGAATTCCACCTACTATTGCTTGAAAAATTCTTATATTGCTAGCAGGTAGACGAAATTTGACTTTGTTAGCTAAAAGTGCGGCTACTAAACAACCTATAAACATACCTATGAGCATAATACCATCAGTTCTTGTTAAAGGGGTTCCATTTAAATTTTGCTTTTGGTAATAAGAATATCCATCTAAATTCATACCTAAAAGCTCTAAAAACTCGCCACCCCAACGTGTCATTTCTCCAGTAACAGCCCAAACGCCACCAAAAATCCCAAAATACACTGCACTTAAAATTCCAAGTGCAATCATAGAACGGGAATTGTCCCAAAAATTGATTAAATATTTTTGTTTAAAAGAATTCAAAGAAAGATCCTAAAAATGTAATCATCAAAACTTGATGCTAAAAAAGAGTAAGATTATAGCTTAAATTTAATATGAAGTCAAAAAGAATATTGATAAATTTATTTTGTTTTTCATTAAAAATCGCTATAATTATCACTTTGGAAGATTAGCGTATCTGGTGATCGCCACTGACTTCAAATCAGATGAAAGGATAGTTGACTATTCTTTGGGGAGTTCGATTCTCTCATCTTCTCGCCAATATTAAGTAAAATCAAGGAAATTTTTATGAGCAAAGCAGATATTATTGTCGGCATTCAATGGGGCGATGAAGGAAAAGGTAAGGTAGTTGATAAATTATGTGAAAATTATGATTTTGTTTGCAGAAGTGCAGGTGGACACAATGCAGGACATACGATTTGGGTAAATGGTGTAAGATATGCGCTTCATCTTATGCCAAGTGGAGTTTTGCATCCAAGATGTATTAATATTATCGGAAATGGAGTTGTGGTTTCTCCTGAAGTATTGATCGCTGAAATGGCTCAATTTGAAAATTTAAAAGGTAGATTATATATCAGCGATAGAGCTCATTTAAATTTAAAACATCATTCTTTAATAGACATTGCAAAAGAAAAGCTCAAAGGCAAAAATGCCATAGGAACAACAGGTAAGGGTATAGGACCTTCTTATGCAGATAAGATTAATCGTACAGGACATAGATTTGGAGAGCTTTTAGAACCACAAAGACTTTGCGAGGCTTTGATAAAAGATTTTGAAGCTAATAAAACTTTTTTTGAAATGCTTGAAATTGAAATTCCAAGTGCTGAAGAATTGCTTGCTGATTTAAAACGTTTTAATGAAATTTTAACTCCTTATATTACAGATACTACAAGAATGCTTTGGAAGGCTTTAGATGAAGATAAAAGAGTACTTTTAGAAGGAGCTCAGGGCTCTATGCTTGATATTGATCATGGAACTTATCCTTATGTTACAAGTTCAAGTACTATTTCAGCAGGCGCTTTAACAGGACTTGGGTTAAATCCTAAAGAAGCGGGAAATATTATAGGTATTGTAAAAGCTTATGCAACGCGTGTGGGAAATGGAGCTTTTCCTACTGAGGATAAGGGCGAAGATGGAGAAAAAATTGCGCAAATTGGAAAAGAGATTGGCGTAAGCACGGGACGCAAAAGACGCTGTGGATGGTTTGATGCGGTTGCTGTAAGATATACAGCAAGGCTTAATGGTCTTGATGCTTTATCTTTGATGAAGCTTGATGTTTTAGATGGTTTTGAAAAGATAAAAATTTGTCGTGCTTATGAATATAAGGGTATGGAAATCGACTATATACCAAGTGATTTAGAAAATGTTCAACCTATTTATGAAGAAATGGATGGTTGGGATAAAGTTTTTGGTATAAAAGATTATGATTTATTGCCAGAAAATGCTAAAAAATATATAGCAAGACTTGAAGAGCTTGCAGGGGTTAAGGTAAAATATATTTCTACTAGCCCTGAAAGAGATGATACTATCATCTTATGAAAAGTAAATATAATTCTGTTGTAAAGGTAAGAAAACAACAACTTGATAAAGCAGAATCAAATCTTAATCAAGCCAAACAAAGACAGCTTGAACATGAAAAAGCTTATGAACTTTCACGCCAAGAGTGTGAAAGTTTAGGCGTATTGCCAAAATCAGGATCTATAGCAGAGTTAAGATCGAATTTAAGTATGGCACAAGTAGGACGCGAGGCTTTGGCAAGAGCTAAGGAGAAAGTAGAACTTTCTAAAAAAGAAATGAATCATTATCAGTTTTTATATCAAAAAGCACATTTAGATTATGAAAAAATGAAGGTTTTAGAAGCCGAGGAAATTAAACAAAAGCAAAAAGAACTTGCCAAGGCTGAAGAAAAATTTTTAGATGAAATTGCAATCAGTCGTTTTTTCAAAGGAGAAAAAGATGATTAAAAAATTTATATTGTTAGTTTTTATTTCAAGTGTAGTTTTTGGAGCTGAACAAGATTGTGAGCAGTATTTTGAAGCTAGAAAAGCTCAAATTGAATTGCAAACTAGAGAATTTGATGAAGCAAGACAATCTTTAGAAGCTTATAAAGCCTCTTTTGAAGCTTTGCAAAAAGAAAGGCTTGAAAATTTAGAAAAAAAAGAGGCTGAGGTTAATGCAACTTTGGCAAAAATTGAAGAATTAAAGCTTGAAAACGCAAGGCTTGTAGAAAAACAACAAAAGATTTTAAATTCAATCAATGATAAAACTCAAGGTAGGGTTAAAGAAATTTATTCCCAAATGAAAGATGCAGCCATTGCAGATGTTTTAAGTCAAATGGATGCAGAGGATGCAAGCAAAATAATGCTTTCTTTGGAATCGCGTAAAATTTCAGGTGTTTTATCTAAAATGGATCCAAAAAAAGCTAGCGAGCTTACTTTGCTTTTGAAAAATTTAGATAATAATGCTAGTAATTAGGTGATTAAAATAATGAAAATTTTTCATTTTTAACATTCTTTTACCAAAAATAAGCTATTATTTCAAACATTATCAAATAAAAGGTTTTTAAGATGCGTATAAAATTACCACATATTCCTTATATCGCAAATAAAATGATGTTAGATATAGCTAATTCTTCTTTTGTAGAAATTAAAGATCAATTAGAAAAGCTTAAGGTATGTATAATAGAAGTTTTAGAGAAAGATATTCTAAATGAAAGAAAATTAGATGAAAGAGTAAAAGAGCTTTTAGAGCAACAAGAAGATGAAATGGAGCTTATGCAAGTAGATCGTAAAAATATGTTTTGGCTTGTGAAGAAAAAGTTAGCTCCTGAATTTAATGTGATTTTAGATTCTGAAGATAGACATAATCATCTAGCGCATCAAATTTTAGAAGAACTTGTAGAGAATGATTATATTAATTTTATAGTGAGTGAAAATAGAGTTAAAAATTTAATCTTTTCAAGCATAGAGTCTTATCTTAAAATTTATGAAAAACTTGAAGATGAGGTTTATGAGAAAATTAGCAATTATAAAACAAAACCTATTCCAGGTAGCGAAGAATACGATCTTATCTTTGAAAAACTCTATCAAGAAGAGCTCAGAAAAAAAGGTATGTTTTAATGAAGGCTTATATTTATTTAGAAAATGATATTTTTTTAAGTGCTAAGGCTTTTGGAAAGAGCGGTACTTTTTTTGGAGAGCTTGTATTTAACACTTCTTTAACAGGGTATCAAGAAATTATTTCAGATCCTTCTTATGCAGGGCAATTTATCGTATTTTCCATGCCAGAAATTGGTATAGTGGGAACCAATGAAAATGATAATGAAAGCAAGGAAATTTTTGCAAGTGGTGTTTTAATGCGTGAATTAAGTTCCAGTTTTTCAAATTTTCGCGCTAAAGAAAGTCTGCAAGATTATCTTGAAAAACATGGAAAAATAGGAATTTATGAACTTGATACGAGATATCTAGTAAAAATGATAAGAAATAATGGCAATTTAAGAGCTGTAATTTCAACTGAAATTTCAAATAAAGAAGATTTAAAAATCGCCTTAGAAAAATCAGCAAAAATTGATGAAGTAAATTTTGTAAAAGAAGTTAGCACTAAGAAAAATTATTCTCATAAACAAGGCGTTTGGAACGCTAGTTTTCAAAAATTTAATGATGCTAAAAGAAGTGAGAAAAAAGTTGCTGTTATAGATTATGGTGTTAAAACAAATATCTTAAATGAACTTGTAGAAGTAGGTTTTGAAGTAGAAGTTTATCCATATAATGTTAAAGCAGATGAGTTGATTACTCTGTATAAAAAAGGTGAAATTCAAGGCGTGTTTCTTTCTAATGGTCCAGGTGAGCCAAGGATTTTAAAACAAGAGATTGCAGAGATTAAAAAACTTGCAGAAGCTAAAATTCCTATGCTTGGAATTTGCTTAGGTCACCAGCTTTTAAGTAATGCTTTTGGATATGAAACTTATAAAATGAAATTTGGACAACATGGAGCAAATCATCCTGTGATCAATCTTGATACAAAAACGGTAGAAATTACCGCACAAAATCATAATTATAATGTTCCAGAAGAATTAGCTCAAGTGGCTCATATCACTCATAGAAATTTATTTGGCGATAATGTTGAAGGAGTAAGATATAAAGACTATCCTATTATTTCAGTACAACATCATCCAGAAAGTTCTTCAGGTCCTCATGAAAGTAAGTATATTTTTAAAGAATTTATGAATTTGATGTGAGTATAGATTTTTTAGCTATTATCAGCGTTGCTTTTTTATCTAGTTTTGGACATTGCTATTCTATGTGTGGTGGTTTTAATTTACTTTTTATAAATTTGAATTCAAAAAGCAATAATTTATTTTTATTAACTTTTATTTATCATTTGTTTAGAATTTTTGCTTATATTGTTTTAGGGATAATTTTTGGGACTTTTGGGAATATCTTGGCAATCAATGCTAAGGTTCAAAGTTTGTCATTTTTTATTCTTGGTATATTTATGATGATTTTGGGTTTTGCTCTTATTTTTAGAGGCAATATGTTATCTTTTATTGAAAATAATGTTTTTTTTGATAGTTTTGTAAAGAAAATTATTAAAAAATCTAAAAATTTTAAAGGATTAAAATCAGCCATATTTTTAGGATTTTCAAATGGTTTTGTTCCTTGTGGATTGGTGTATTTTTTTATAGCCAATGCAATGAGTAAGCAAAATATTTTTGAAGGTATTTTGGTAATGATGATTTTTGGAATATCAACTTTACCTGCGATGTTATTTTTTTCTAAAATTTCACAGTTTTTTAGTGATTTTTTGAAAAATTTATTTAATTATTTATCGTATGGCGTTATTGTTTGTTACGGTATAAATCTTGCCTATATAGGTTTTAAGGCTTTTCAATGAAAGATTTTTTTAAAGATCAGTTTTTTAAAGCTCTTGAAAAAAATACAATTTTTTCAAGAGCTGATGTTCAAGGAAATTTAATTTTTGTCAGTGATAAACTTTGTCAAATAAGTGGATATAGTAAAAAAGAGCTTATAGGAAAAAAACATTCAATATTTAAACATCCAGATGTTGAGGAATGTTATATTGAAGAACTTTTAAAAAAACTTTCATATAAAAAACCTTATCAAGTTATTTTTAAAAATATTGATAAATTAGGCAAAACTTTCTATCTTGAAACTTTATTAATCCCCATATTGGATAAAAATAATGAATTAATAGAAATAGTAGCATTCTCTCATGATGTTAGTAATTCTTTTAAGCTTAATGAAGAGCTTGCTCTAAATCACGCTAAATTAAGAGAATTAAGTATTAATCTTGAAAATACAGTTAAAAATCACCAACAAGAATTTATACAGTTAGGTAAAAAATTTGAGAAAAAAATGCAAATTGCCTTGGAAAAAAATGAAAAAGATATTAAAATAGCATATGAAGAGATTTTGAAATCTTCATTAGAACAAATGATTAGCGATATAGCACATCAATGGAGACAACCGTTAAATGAGCTCGGTATTGCCATGTTTCAAATGAAGCAAAATCTTAAAGATGAAAAAGGATTTGCTGAAATTTACTCACAATCAAAAGATATGATTAAAAATATGTCAGAAACAATTGATGTGTTTAGAACTTTGTTTAACAAAGGAGTAGAGCAGTGTGTATTTATAAAAGAGACTTTAAATAAAGCCTTGGAAATTGCTTTTGAAACTATAGAAAAAAATCATGTAAATATTAATATTGTTTCGAAAAGTGATTATGAAGTTTTGGCATATGAGAATGGTTTAATAAGAGTTTTTCTTAATTTGATTTTAAATTCAATAGAAGCATTTAAAAACAAAAAAAGGAAAATCATAACAATAAATTTTTCAAAATTTGGAAAAAATTATCTGAAAATTACAATAAAAGATAATGCTGGTGGGATTGATAAAGAAAATTTAGATAAAATTTTTCAACCTTATTTTACAACAAAACATCCTAGTCAAGGTATAGGAGTAGGACTTTATATAAGTAGACAAATTATCGAAAGTTTCCAAGGAAAAATAAAAGTTAAAAATGGAAAAGACGGGGCTTGTTTTGAGATATTTTTAAAACTAAAAGAGAGGGTAGAGTAGAAATGTCACAAGAATGTAAAGAATTGATAATATTAGTAGTTGAAGATGAGGTTAAGGCTAGAGAATCAATGATTAATATATTAAGCGAACGCTTTAGTAAAGTAATCGGAGCTCAAAATGGAGATGAGGGGCTTAAAAAATTTAAAAAATTTAAGCCAGATTTAGTTATCACAGATATTGCTATGCCTATTATGGATGGACTGGATATGGCAAGAGAGATTAAAGAAATTTCAGATGATGTTCCAATTGTTGTTCTTAGTGCGTATTCAGAGAAAGAGAGACTTTTGCGTTCTATTGATATTGGTATAGATAAATATTTGATTAAACCTGTTGATATAGAAGAGTTGTTTAAAGTTTTAGATTATCTGATAGGTGAAAAAATTGAAGCAAATATGCTTGTAAAAATTTCTGAAGAATATCAATTTAACAAAACTAAACGAACTTTAATTTACAGTGGTGAAGAAATTGTTTTAACTAAAAAAGAATTGGCTTTTATTTCTTTGCTTTTAAAGCAACCTGGGGCTTTGGTTTTGCATGAAGATATTAAGAAAAATGTTTGGATAGGTGAACATGTGAGCGATACTGCTGTTAGAACTTTTATAAAAAGAGTAAGAGATAAAGTGGGTGAAGATTTTATAAAAAATGTGCCAAGTTTAGGTTATAAGATAAATATCAATAAATAAGACTGATTTAACCTTAAAATATAAAGCATAACAAATGATTAACAAAATTGTTGTTTTTAAGAAAAAATGTATAATTAATATTCTATAATATTCTCTTGTTATCAAAAATTTTAAGGAGAAAGTCGATGCATCCAGGTAATGTATTAAATTACGACTATACGGTTACAAGATATTTTATGTTTGCGACCATATTGTTCGGCATTGTTGGTATGGCTATAGGAACTCTTATAGCTTTTCAAATGGCATATCCTAATTTAAACTATTTAGCAGGAGAATATGCCACTTTTTCAAGACTTAGACCACTTCATACTTCGGGTGTGATTTTTGGTTTTATGCTTTCAGGGATTTGGGCAACTTGGTATTATATAGGTCAGCGTGTTCTTAAAGTGAGTATGGCTGAGTCAAGATTTTTAATGGCTGTTGGTAAGCTTCATTTTTGGCTTTATATGCTTACTATGGTTTTAGCTGTTATATCTTTGTTTATGGGTGTGACTACATCTAAAGAATATGCAGAGCTTGAGTGGCCTTTAGATATTCTTGTTGTTCTTGTTTGGGTTTTATGGGGTGTAAGTATTTTTGGACTTATTGGAATTCGCCGTGAAAAAACCCTTTATATTTCTCTATGGTATTATATAGCTACATTTTTAGGTATAGCTATGCTTTATCTTTTTAACAACATGGAAGTACCAACTTATTTTGTTACTGGAATGGGTAAATGGTGGCATAGTGTATCAATGTATGCAGGAACAAATGATGCTTTAGTACAATGGTGGTATGGACATAATGCTGTGGCATTTGTATTTACTGTGGGTATTATTGCTCAAATTTATTACTTCTTGCCAAAAGAAAGTGGTCAGCCGATTTTCTCTTATAAACTCTCTTTATTTGCATTTTGGGGCTTAATGTTTGTTTATCTTTGGGCAGGTGGTCACCATTTGATTTATTCAACTGTACCTGATTGGATGCAAACTATGGGTTCGGTTTTCTCTGTAGTATTGATTTTACCTTCTTGGGGTTCAGCGATTAATATCTTGCTTACTATGAAAGGTGAGTGGAGTCAGCTTCGCGAGAGTCCGTTGATTAAATTTATGATTTTGGCATCAACTTTCTATATGTTCTCAACACTTGAAGGGCCAATTCTTTCAATTAAATCTGTTAATGCTTTAGCACACTTTACAGATTGGATTCCAGGACATGTTCATGATGGAACATTAGGTTGGGTAGGATTTATGACTATGGCTGCGCTTTATCATATGACTCCTAGAGTTTTCAAAAGAGAGCTTTATAGCAAATCTTTAATGGAAGCTCAATTTTGGATCCAAACCACAGGTATAGTTCTTTATTTTGCTTCAATGTGGATTGCGGGTATTACTCAAGGTATGATGTGGAGAGCGACAGATGAGTATGGTAACTTGCTTTATAGCTTTATTGATACTGTTGTGGCTATTGTTCCTTATTATTGGATTAGAGCGATTGGTGGATTGTTGTATCTTATCGGTTTCTTTATGTTTACTTATAATATTTACAAAACAATTGCTTGTGGAAGAGTGCTTGATAAAGAACCAAAAAGCGCTTCGCCTATGGCAGCATAAAAAGGAGAAAATATGTTTAGTTGGTTAGAAAAAAATCCATTCTTTTTTGCTGTAGCTGTTTTTGTAGTGATTGCTTATGCAGGCATAGTTGAAGTTTTACCAAATTTTGCAGAAAATGCAAGACCAATTGAAGGTAAAAAACCTTATACGGTTTTACAACTTGCAGGGCGTGCAGTATATATTAAAGATAGTTGTAATGCTTGTCATTCACAGCTTATTCGTCCATTTAAATCAGAAACAGATCGTTATGGTATGTATTCTGTAAGTGGTGAATTTGCTTATGATAGACCTTTTCTTTGGGGCTCAAAAAGAACAGGACCTGATCTTGCTCGTGTAGGAAATTATAGAACAGCTGATTGGCATGAAAATCATATGTGGGATCCTACTTCTGTTGTTCCAGATTCTATTATGCCTTCATATAAGCATATGTTTAAAAATAATGCAGATATTGAAACTGCTTATGCTGAGGCTTTAACTGTGAAAAAAGTTTTCAATGTTCCTTATGATACAGAAAATGGAACAAAACTTGGTTCTTGGGAAGATGCGCAAGCTGAAGTAAAAGCTGAAGCTCAGGCTATAGTTGATCAAATGAAAAATCAAGAAGTAAAAGATGCTTTTGCTAAAGGTGAAATCAAAGAAATAGTTGCTTTGATCGCTTATTTAAATAGCTTAAAGTAAGATGATGGAACATTTATCAATAGTTTTTGATGTGATTAAAAATTTAATCACATTTGATTTAGCAACAGTTCAAAAACATGAGTGGGAGATTTTCCAAGGTTATGGTTTTTTTGTACTCGTGATGTTTTTGTCAATAGTATTATATGCGTATTGGTATCATTTATATAGAACAGAAAAAAAGGGCGAGAGAAATTATGAAAATTATGCAAATCTTGCCTTAGAAGATGATATTGATGATAGTGTATTAGAAAGTAAAAGGAGTGCTTAATGCAATGGTTAAATTTAGAAGATAATGTTAATCTCTTATCTTTAATTGGAGCTATTCTTATCATTTTAATCACACTAGTTATTGTGGGTAGAATGTTTAAGCAAATGAAAGAAAAAAAAGGCGAGTCAGAGCTTAGTGAACATAGTTGGGATGGAATAGGAGAGTATAAAAATGCTGTTCCTACTGGTTGGGCTGTGGTATTTTTCCTGACTATTGTTTGGGCTATTTGGTATTTTCTATGGGGATATCCTTTAAATTCTTTTTCAAGTATAGGTCAATACAATGAAGAAGTAGCAACTCATAATACAAAATTCGAAGAAAAATTTAAAAATTTATCTCCTGAAGATAAAATAGCGATGGGTCAAAATATCTTTTTAGTTCAGTGTTCAGCTTGTCATGGAATTACAGGCGATGGTATCAATGGTAAAGCTCAAAATTTAAATATTTGGGGTAGTGAAGAAGGTATAATCAATGTAATTAAACATGGTTCAAAAGGTATGAATTTTCCAGGTGGAGAAATGCTTGGTGCTGCTGATTTAGGTGTGGCAGAAGAAGATATCCCTGCTATTGCTGCTTATGTGGCGAAAGATCTTTCAGCTATTAAGAAAACTGCAAATGAAAATTTAGTAGCAAAAGGTAAAGAAGCTTATGCAACTTGTGCAGCATGCCATGGAGAAGATGGAAAAGGTCAAGATGGAATGTTCCCAGATCTTACAAAATACGGTTCTGCAGCTTTTGTAGTAGATGTTTTACATAGTGGTAAGGCTGGTTTTATAGGAACAATGCCGAGTTTTCCAACACTTAATGATATTCAAAAAGAAGCTGTTGGCGAGTATGTAATTTCTCTTTCAAGGGGTGAATGATGGAAAATAATAATAGATGCGTGTTTTCTCTTTCAGGTGTTACAGGTATGTTAATTGCTACGGTTTTGTTACTTGCTATCTTAGTAGTTTTAACTATTTGGGGTCTTAAAGCTCAGCAAGAAGTGATGCAAAAGCCATATAGTCTTAAAGATGTACAAAGTGTAAAGATGTTTGGTTCAAAAGAACAAGATCATAGAAGTATAAAGGAAGCACAATGAGTAAGGCTTTGGAATATTTAATTGTTATTGGTTTAGTTGTTGCTGCTGCAATCACCGCTTGGTCGGTTTTGACCGTAAATCATCTTCATATAGGATGAAAAAAATATTACAAGATGGCTTTTTTTTAGCCATCTTCTTCTTTGTTTTATTGCCTTCTAGGGTTTTTGCTCTTGATGCTGTACTTTTTAATGAAAATATTTTAAGTCAAAAAGTAAGTAATGAGATTAATCTTATAGGAAAAGAGCTTTACCAAAAAAGTAATATTTTTATCGGTGTTATGGTTGGTGATAAAACTGAAATTGAAACTTTATTAAATAAACAAAAAGAACTTCCTCAATCTTATATATTGCTTCTTTTGTCGAAAAATTCTCACAAAGTTGATATAGTGGGCTCAAAAGGTGCTTTAGCTTTGATTGATAAAGAAGCTGTGCTTAGTCCTTATCCTGGAACAGGATCTATTTTGCCGATATTAGCTACAAATAAAGGTGATATTTATAATGCTGCTATACTTAATGGTTATGCAGATATTGTAGATCGTGTGGCAAAATCCTTGGGATTACAATTAGAACATTCTATAGGTAATGCAAATCGTGATACTATCAATATCTTAAGAATACTTATCTATGGATTTATTTGCTTTGCATTGTTATACTATGCACAAAGAAGAATAAAGAGGAAAAAAAATGTTAGAAACTAAAAAAAGTTTTTGGCCTTATGGTATTTTGCTTTCACTTTTGGCTATAATTATTGCTTGTATTGTAACGATTTTTATAGCAAGTCACCATCCTGTGTATGAGGATGATTTTTATTTTGACTCTTATCAAAATGTTGAAAATAATTACAATCAAATACAAAAACAACAAGTAAATTTTGATAAATTTTTTAAAGTAAATTTTCAAAATGATAAAATCACTTTTATTGGTAAAAGAAAAATTCCTAGTTATGAAGTGGATCAAAATTCCTATGTTGCAAATTTTAAAATTTCTGCATTACAAAATATAAATTCTGATGATTTAAAAGTTCAAGCTCTTCTTACAAGACCATTCACTAAAAATTTTGATCAAAAGTTAGAAGGACAAGTTAAAAATGGAATTTTAAGTATCGCTTTACCTAAACTAGATAAAGGTAGATGGGAGCTTAAGCTAAAGTTTTATGCAAATCAAGAAACAGTGGGTTTTTTTAGCTACGAATTAAATGCTCAATGAAATTAAGAATTTTTAGTTCTTCAAGACAAATTAGAGAGTATTATAACCAAAAAAAACAGCAAAATGCCTTATTAGATAGTGCTATTCATATAGGTGAATTTTTAGATAAAGTTTGTTTGAGCAATTTTCATAAGGCAAGTTCTTATGAAAGCTTGCTTTTAATGCAAGAAGCTTGTCTAAAAAGTAAGGAT
Source organism: Campylobacter sp. 2014D-0258 (assembly GCF_008000495.1). Taxonomy (NCBI): domain Bacteria; kingdom Pseudomonadati; phylum Campylobacterota; class Epsilonproteobacteria; order Campylobacterales; family Campylobacteraceae; genus Campylobacter; species Campylobacter sp. 2014D-0258. The sequence continues at coordinate 58,730 of NZ_VOAR01000026.1, read as the reverse complement.
TTAGAAAAAAAACTAGGAATTTCGGTAGAATTTTTTGCTTTTTTGAAAAATAACGAATATCTTTTTTCTTTTTTTAAAGAACTTAGTTTAGAAAAAAAAAGCATAGAAGATCTTAAAAACAATGATTATTATGCTACCTATAATGAACATTTGGAAATTTTAGATGAGGTATATAAGAATTATCTTGCTTTGCTTGAAAAGAATTCTTTTTATGATGATCTTTCTTTGCCTAAAAATTACACTCTTAATAAAGATTTTTTAGATGAGTATGAAGCTATAGTTTATGATTTGCAAGGTTTTTTGAGTAAATTTGAAGAAAATTTATTAAGTGAAATTTCTCAGATTAAAGAAGTGGTTTTAAGTTTTAAAACGAGTAAATTTAATCTTGAATATCTTTTAAAACTTGATTTTTTAAAAATATTTGATTTAAAAATAAACACTCATTATGAAATCAATCTTTCAAAACAAGAGATCTTAAAAGAAGAAATTTTTAAAACAAAAAATTCAAAAATTAAACTCAAATCTTTTGAATTAAGGGCTTTGCAATGTGCTTTTGTTATGGATGAAATTTCACATTTTGTACGCAAAGGTTTAAAGCCTGAAAATATTGCAGTTATAACTCCAGATGAAAGTTTTTGTGAGTTTTTAAGACTTTTTGATAAAGACAATATGCTTAACTTTGCAAGTGGAATTAGTATTAAAGAGAGTTTGTTTTATCAAAAATTTCAAGCACTTTATGAAAGTGCTAGTAGTGCTTCTTTTATTTATAAAAATCAAGAGGATTATTTTGAAGACACGCAGATGATTTTTGATTATCACAATACGCTTTTACATTCTTTAAAACTTGATTTTATAGAGTTTAAAAAGTATTTTGATGAGAAATGTGATTTTGAATATTTTGAAAAATTACTTGCTTTGTTTTTAGAAAATGAAAAGCAAGAGCTTATTTATTTGATACGAAAAGAACTTTATTTTATTAAAGATTTATTGAAAAATCAGTCTTTAACTCTTAAAGAGTTGATCCATCTTTTTTTCATGCAAATTTCACAACTTTCCCTTAGTGATGTAGGTGGAGGTAAGGTTACGGTAATGGGACTTTTAGAAAGTCGTGGGCTTTGTTTTGATGGAGTGATTTTGGTTGATTTTAATGAAGAATTTATTCCTAAAAGAAGTATTAATGAGCTTTTTTTAAACAATGAAGTGCGTAAAAAAGCAGGATTGATTAGCTATGATAGAAGAGAAAATTTACAAAGATTTTATTATGAAAGCTTGATGAAGAATGCTTTAGAAGTAAGTATTTGCTTTGTGGAAAATGAAGAAAAAAGCAAATCACGTTTTTTAGATGAACTTGATTTTGACTTTTTTTATGAAACTCATATCCACCAAAAAGCTTATCTTAATGCTTTAAAATTAGACTATGAAGGCATAAAACCTAATCTAACTCCTATAAAAGCTCCTATTTTAAAGCATAATCCTTTCGAGTTTCCGCTTTCTTTTAGTCGTTTTAATTTATTGGAAAATCAAAAAAGAACTTATTATTATCGTTATATTTTAAATTTAGCAGAACCTAGGGTTTTAAGCGAGGAAAGCAAAGCGAAAAATCAAGGAAATTTTATCCATAAAATGCTTGAAATTTATTATAAAAATTATTCAAATAATGATTTTGATATAAAAGTTTTTGCAAATTTATTGAATAAAGAATATCAAAAATACAATATCAGTGAACTTGATCTTGAAGTATTTAAATTAAAATTTATACAATTTGCTAATAATGAAAAAGAGCATTTTTCAAAAGGCTTTTATGTCGCACATACAGAGCTTGAGTTAAACAATATTTTAAAGCTCGGAACAGATAGTATAAAACTTAAGGGTACTATAGATCGTATCGATAGTTCAAAAGAAGGTAATTTGATTATTGATTATAAAAGTGGAAAAGTGCCAAGTAATTCTTATCAACTTGCTTTTTACCAAGCTTTATATGATGAAAATGCAAGTGTGGGTTTTTATGATTTAAATAGTATGCAAATATTGCATCAAAAAGCCAAAAGTTTAGATGAGCTAAGAGAAAGACTTAAAGATTTAGTTCTTATGAGTAAGGAAGAAATAGAGTTTGAAAATGAACAAGATGAGTATTGTCCTTATAAACTCATTTATAAAAAGGAATTAAAATGAGTCAATTTGAGCCTTTTTTGGCATTAGAAGCGAGTGCAGGAAGCGGAAAAACCTTTGCCTTGAGTGTGCGTTTTGTAGCACTTATTTTAAAAGGAGCTAGGATTAATGAAATTTTAGCTTTAACTTTTACCAAAAAAGCTGCTAATGAAATGCAAAAAAGAATTATTGAGACTTTTTTAAATTTAGAAAAAGAAAATAAAACCAGTGAATGCAATGAACTTTGCAAGCTTTTAGGTAAAGATAAAGAAGAGCTTATTTCTTTAAGAGATGCTAAAAAAGAAGAATTTTTAAGAACAGAGTTAAAAATTAGTACTTTTGATGCTTTTTTCGGAAAAATTTTGCGTGTTTTTGCTTTAAATTTGGGCTTAAGTAGTGATTTTACAATGAGTGAAGAGAGGCTTGATGTAAGAGAGATTTTTTTAAAACTTCTTAAAAAAGATGAATTAAAAGATTTGGCTTATTACATTAATTTAGTTGATGAGAAAGAAAATTTTTTTAACGAGCTTGAAAAATTTTATGAGAATGCTTATTTTCAAAATCGTCCTAAAATTCCAAATCCATCTAAAGCTTATATCAATAAAGCTTATAGTGAGTTAAGAAGTTATTGTTTGGGTCTTACTCATGTAAAAAATTATAAAAATTTGTGTGACAATTTTAAAAGTGAAGTTTTAGATTTATCTGTATTTATGCAATCAAGTTTTATGACAAAATTTGAAAGTACAAAATATTTGCAAGATTTAGAAAGCACTAACTTGCATTTTAGTGCAAAAAGAATGGAGCTTATAAATGCTTTAAATACTTATGCCATAGAGCTTGAAAATTATAAAATTGCTAATTTAATGAATCTTTTAAATCATTATAGTGAAGCTAAAAATATATTTCATAAAGATAAAAATACTTTAAATTTCCAAGATGTGAGTAAAAAAGTTTATGAGCTAATAACTAGTGAATTTAAGGATATGATTTATTTTCGTTTAGATGGTTTTATTTCGCATTTGCTTATTGATGAATTTCAAGATACAAGCGTGATCCAATATCAAATTTTACGCCCTTTGATTACTGAGCTTGTTTCAGGAGAAGGAGTTAAAAAAAATCGCACTTTTTTTTATGTAGGAGATAAAAAACAAAGTATTTATCGCTTTCGTAAAGGAAAAAAAGAATTATTTGATTTGTTAAAACAAGAATTTAGTCAAATTAAAAGTGATAGTTTAAATACTAATTATCGTTCTAAAGAGCTTTTGGTTGATTTTGTTAATGAAACTTTTAAAGAAAAAATCAAAGATTATAAAGAGCAATTTGCCTTAGAAAGCAAAAAAGGCGGTTTTGTGCGTATTGTGGAATCTAAAGAACAAAAGGTTAAAAACCAAGCCCAAGAAATCAAGGAAAAAACTTTAGAAACCTTATTTGAGCAAATTAATTTTTTAAGATCTAAAAATATTTCTTATGATGATATTTGTATTTTGTGTTGGAAAAATAGTGATGCAGATATGGTTTTGGATTTTTTAAGAGAGCAAAATGTTCCTGCATTTACTCAAAGCAATGTTTTACTTGAAAATAAAGCAAGCGTAAGACTTGTTTTAGAATATGCTAAATATTGTATTTTTGGCGATGAATTTTACTTGGTATTTTTAAAAGAACTTTTAGGTTTTGAGCCCAGAAAAATTACCCTTGATTTTTCAAAAAATACTATGGAAAATGTACTTTTTTTAATAAAGGAATTAAAACTTGATTTAAATGATATAGCTTTAATACAATTTATCGAATATGCTAAAACTAAGGAGAATTTTTTAAAGCTTTTATTTGAGCCTTGTACTTTGAAAATAGTAAGCGAACAAAATATGGGAATTAGTATTATGAGTGTGCATAAATCTAAGGGTTTGGAATTTGATCATGTGATTTTGCTTGATAGTTTATCTAAAAACAATTCAAACAATGAAGATATCATGCTTGAATATGATATCAATCAAGGTTGGCAACTCCATATTAAAGATAAAATTCGAGAGCTTACTAAAGAGCCTATTTATACCCTTTTTAAAGAAAATATTACAAGAGCGAATTATGAAGATGATATTAATAAACTTTATGTGGCTTTTACAAGAGCTAAGGAAAGTTTGATCATCATAAAAAGAAATGAAGAAAGTGTAAATGGAAATTATCCAAGTTATTTTAAGGGGGGATTTTTAAATATACATTCTCAAGAGAGAGGTTTTTTAGAAAGCAAAGAACAAATTTTAAGCGTTAAAAAAGAAAGCATTCAAACTTTGCAAAAATTTGAAAAAATTAGCCCACAAGAAGTTCAAAGTGAAGAAAAGCTTGATAGTAAAGAGCTATATTTTGGAAATGCTTTTCACTTTTTTATGCAAAATTTAAAACTTCCTAAGGGTGAAAATTTTCAAATACTTACTCAAAGATGCAAGAGTAAATTTAGACATTTTTTAGATGAGAGTGATTTTGAAAAGCTTTTTAAAAGAATTGAAATTTTACTTAAAAATATTCAATTTCAAAATTTGATTGGTGATGGAAAGCTTTTAAAAGAACAAGCTTTGAGTTTTAATGGAGAAATTAAACAATTAGACTTGCTTGCTTTAAAAGATGAAGAAGCTTTTATAATTGATTATAAAACAGGTCTTGCTATGCAAGATAAACATAAAGAGCAGGTAGGAACTTATAAGATCGCCATTAGTGAAATTTTGCAAAAAGATAAAGTGCGTGCTTTTATAGTTTATTGTTTGGAAAATGAAATTCAAATTTTGGAAATATAAACTTTATTTTTACTTAAATTAAGTAAAAATTAATATTATTTTTTATACAATCACATTTTAAATTTTTGGCAAAGGTAAAAAATTATGACAAAGATAACAAAGCCAAACGAAGTAAAACGAGAATGGATTGTTTTAGACGCAGAAGGCAAACGCTTTGGTCGTCTTTTAACTGAAGTAGCAACAATTTTGAGAGGTAAAAACAAACCTTGCTTTACTCCAAATGTTGATTGTGGTGATTATGTAATTATCATCAATGCTTCAAAAGCTGTATTTACAGGTGCTAATAAAGCAGAAGATAAGCTTTATCATAGACATTCAGGATATTTTGGAAGTGTAAAAAGCGAAAAATTTGGTGATTTACTTGAAAAAAATCCTGCAAAATTATATAAATTAGCAGTTAGAGGTATGCTTCCTAAAACAAATTTGGGCAGAGCTATGCTTAAAAAATTAAAAATCTATGCGGGTAGTGAGCACCCACACACTGCGCAAATTGCTAAAGAAGGAAAATAATCATGGCAACAACATACGCAACAGGTAAGAGAAAAACTGCTATCGCAAAGGTATGGGTAAAACCAGGTAGTGGTAAAATTAGTGTTAATGGTGTTGATTTAAACACTTGGCTTGGTGGACACGAGGCGATTAAGCTTAAAGTGGTTCAACCTTTACTTGTGACTAAACAAGAAACTTCAATGGATATTAAAGCAACCACTTTAGGCGGGGGCTATAGTGCTCAAGCTGAAGCTTTAAGACATGGAATTTCAAGAGCTTTAGCAGCTATGGATGCTGATTTTAGAGCCTTATTAAAACCTAAAGGACTTCTTACTAGAGATAGTAGAACTGTTGAGCGTAAAAAATACGGACGCCGCAAAGCAAGAAGAAGCCCACAATTCTCTAAACGTTAATATTTTTGGTGGGATTTTCCCACCTTTCTACAATTTTTTATAAAACTCATCCTTTTTTCTATCATTTATGATATAATTGTAAAAATTTAAATTTTTATTTTATAACACAATGAAAGGTTTTTTCTATGAAAAAAATATTCTTATGTTTAGGTTTGGCAAGTGTTTTATTCGGTGCTGATAACAATGTAAAATTTGAAATCACTCCAACTTTAAACTATAATTACTTTGAAGGTAATTTAGATATGGATAATCGCTATGCACCAGGTGTTAGACTTGGTTATCATTTTGACGATTTTTGGCTTGATCAATTAGAATTTGGGTTAGAGCATTATTCTGATGTTAAATATACAAATACAAATAAAACTACAGATATTACAAGAACTTATTTGAGTGCTATTAAAGGTATTGATGTGGGTGAGAAATTTTATTTCTATGGTTTAGCAGGTGGAGGATATGAAGATTTTTCAAATGCTGCTTATGATAATAAAAGCGGTGGATTTGGACATTATGGCGCGGGTGTAAAATTCCGTCTTAGTGATTCTTTGGCTTTAAAACTTGAAACTAGAGATCAAATTAATTTTAATCATGCAAACCATAATTGGGTTTCAACTTTAGGTATTAGTTTTGGTTTTGGTGGCAAAAAGGAAAAAGCTGTAGAAGAAGTTGCTGATACTCGTCCAGCTCCACAAACAAAATGTCCTGTAGAACCAAGAGAAGGTGCTTTGTTAGATGAAAATGGTTGCGAAAAAACTATTTCTTTGGAAGGTCATTTTGGTTTTGATAAAACTACTATAAATCCAACTTTTCAAGAAAAAATCAAAGAAATTGCAAAAGTTTTAGATGAAAATGAAAGATATGATACTATTCTTGAAGGACATACAGATAATATCGGTTCAAGAGCTTATAATCAAAAGCTTTCAGAAAGACGTGCTAAAAGTGTTGCTAATGAACTTGAAAAATATGGCGTAGAAAAAAGTCGCATCAAAACAGTAGGTTATGGTCAAGATAATCCTCGCTCAAGCAATGACACTAAAGAAGGTAGAGCGGATAATAGAAGAGTGGATGCTAAATTTATTTTAAGATAATGAATAAAACTATTTTATTTGATTTAGATGGCACTTTAATTGATTCTACTGATGCTATTTTAAATTCTTTCCAAGGAGCTTTTAAAGCCCTTGGATTAACTTCTAAAAATAATGAAGAAATCAAAAATCTCATAGGTTATCCTTTAGAGCAAATGTTTAGAATGCTTTATCCAGATAAAGTAAATTTAAGTAAAGAATTTGTATTAGCTTATCGTGAAATTTATGCACAAATTTATTTAGAACAAACCACTCTTTTGCCTAAAGCAAAAGAAGCATTAGAACTTGGAAGCGAAATTGCAGATCTTGGTATAGTTACAACAAAAGGAGGTAAATTTACTCCGATTCTACTTGATTATTTGGGAGTTAAAAAATTCTTTAAAACTTTAATTACTCTTGAAGATGTCACAAATCCAAAGCCAAGTTCCGAACCTATAATTTTAGCTTTAAAAAGACTCAATAAAACTCAAGAAAATGCCTATATGATAGGCGATACAATATTAGATATTCAAGCTGCAATTTCTGCTAATATCACTCCTTTGGCCTTAACTTGTGGTTATGGCAATGAAAATGAATTAAAAACCCATTCTATGGTATTTTTAAACGCATATGAGGCTGTTAATTATATAGCTAGATTAAACTAATTTCAAGTTTTCGTTAAACGCCTTTTAAGAGAATTTATAGTAAATTGATAGCTAAAAAATTATAAAAATTATCAATATAAAGGAAGGTCTCAATGGGTAAAATTATGAAAACTATGGACGGAAATGAGGCTGCTGCATACGCTGCGTATGCTTTTACTGAAGTTGCTGGAATTTATCCTATTACACCTAGTTCTCCTATGGCTGATTACACCGATATGTGGGCAGCTGCAGGCAAAAAAAATCTTTTTGGAGTTCCTGTAAAAATCGTAGAAATGCAAAGTGAAGCAGGTGCTGCAGGCAGTGTGCATGGATCTTTACAAGCTGGGGCTTTGACTACAACTTATACGGCTTCTCAAGGATTACTCCTTAAAATTCCAAATATGTATAAAATAGCAGGTCAATTGCTCCCCTGTGTAATCCATGTAGCAGCGCGTTCTTTGGCTGCTCAAGCTTTGTCTATCTTTGGCGATCATCAAGATATTTATGCGGCAAGACAAATTGGTTTTGCTATGCTTTGTTCGCATTCTGTGCAAGAAACTATGGACTTAGCTGGTGTAGCACATTTAGCTGCGATTAAGGGAAGAGTGCCATTTTTGCATTTTTTTGATGGTTTTAGAACAAGCCATGAAATTCAAAAAGTTGAAGTAATGGATTATGCGCATTTTGATAGATTATTAGATAGAGAAGCTTTGCTTGAATTTAGAAATAATGCTTTAAATCCAGAAAATCCAAAAACACGTGGAACAGCACAAAATGATGATATTTATTTTCAAACTAGAGAAGTAAGCAATCGTTTTTATGATGCTTTGCCTGATGTTGTTAATGAATATATGCAAGAAATTTCAAAAATCACAGGTAGAGAATATAAACCATTTACTTATTATGGTCACAAAGAGCCAGAGCGTGTGATTGTTGCTATGGGTTCTGTAACTCAAGCACTTGAAGAGGTAGTGGACTATCTTAATGCTAAGGGTGAAAAAGTAGGGATTTTAAAAGTTTATCTTTATCGCCCATTTAGTTTAAAATATTTCTTTGATGTTATGCCAAAATCAGTGAAAAAAATCGCGGTTTTAGATAGAACCAAAGAACCAGGAAGTCTCGGAGAACCACTTTATCTTGATGTAAAATCAGCTTTCTATGGAAGAGAAAATGCTCCTGTTATAGTGGGTGGAAGATACGGACTTTCTTCAAAGGATGTTGATCCTGCTCAAATGATAGCAGTATTTGAAAATCTTAAACTTGATAATCCAAAAGATGGCTTTACTGTAGGTATAGTTGATGATGTAACTCATACTTCACTGAGTACTGGAGAGAAAATTTCACTTGGAGATGAAAGTACGATCGAATGTTTATTTTACGGACTTGGTGCTGATGGAACTGTGGGTGCAAATAAAAACTCGATTAAAATTATCGGTGATAAAACGGATTTTTACGCTCAAGCTTATTTTGCTTATGATTCTAAAAAATCAGGGGGTTATACAAGAAGCCATTTAAGATTTTCTAAAAAACCTATCCGTTCAACTTATCTTGTTTCAACTCCGCATTTTATCGCTTGTTCAGTAGCGGCTTATTTGGAAATTTATGATGTTTTAGCAGGAATTCGTAAAGGCGGAACTTTCCTTTTAAATAGTATTTGGAATGCTGAAGAAACTATAAGACAACTTCCAGATGCAGTAAAGAAAACTTTAGCTGAAAAAGAAGTAAATTTTTATATCATCAATGCAACCAAACTAGCTCGTGATATAGGTTTGGGAAATCGTACAAATACCATTATGCAATCAGCTTTTTTCAAACTTGCAAAAATCATTCCTTATGAAGACGCACAAAAATACATGAAAGAGCTTGCGTATAAATCTTATAGTAAAAAAGGCGATGCTATTGTAGAAATGAATTACAAGGCTATTGATGTGGGTGCTGATGGACTTGTAAAAGTTGAAGTGGATCCAAATTGGAAAAATTTAGAGCTTAAAGAAAAAGAACAAACCAATGCCTATAAAGGCACTGAATTTGTTGAAAAAATCGTAAAACCTATGAACGCAGCTAAGGGTGATGATTTACCTGTTTCAGCCTTTTTAGGTTATGAAGATGGAAGTTTTGAACATGGCACAACCGAATACGAAAAACGTGGTGTTGGGGTTATGGTACCAAGATGGATAGAGGCAAATTGTATTCAATGTAATCAATGTGCTTCAGTTTGTCCACATGCTGTTATCAGGCCATTTTTGATTAATGATGAAGAAATGGCAAATGCACCTCGTGGTGTAAAAGATCATGCTTTAGAAGCTAAAGGAACCAAAGGAGAAAAATTAAGCTTTAAAATTCAAGTTTCTCCACTTGATTGTACAGGCTGTGAGCTTTGTGTTCATGAGTGTCCTACTAAAGAAAAATCTTTGGTTATGGTACCACTTCAAGAAGAGATGGATTTTGGTGAGCAAGAAAATGCGGATTATTTATTTAAAGAAATCACTTATAAAGATGATATTTTAAATAAAGAAACCACAAAAGGAGCACAATTTGCCCAACCTTTATTTGAATTCCATGGGGCATGTCCTGGATGTGGGGAAACTCCTTATATTACTTTAATTACAAGATTGTTCGGTGAAAGAATGATTGTGGCTAATGCTACAGGATGTAGTTCTATTTATGGGGGTTCAGCTCCATCAACTCCTTATAGAAAAAGTGTGAAAAATGGACATGGTCCTGCTTGGGGAAATTCACTTTTTGAAGACAATGCTGAGTTTGGTTTGGGTATGAAAATTGCAACTGAAAATACAAGACACCGCATTGAACATATCATGAATGAAAGTATGCAAGAAGTTCCAAATGCTTTATCAGCCCTTTTTAAAGATTGGATTGCAAATAAAGACAATGGTGCTATGTCTGTGGAAATTAAAGATAAAATGATCCCTATTTTAGAGCAAAATAAAAATATTAAAGCCGTACAAGATATATTAGAGCTTAAACAGTATTTAAGTAAAAAATCTCACTGGATTTTTGGTGGTGATGGTTGGGCTTATGATATAGGCTATGGCGGACTTGATCATGTTTTAGCAAGTGGAGAAAATGTAAATATTTTAGTGCTTGATACAGAAGTTTATTCTAATACAGGCGGTCAAAGTTCAAAATCTTCTAGAACAGGAGCTGTAGCACAGTTTGCAGCAGCAGGCAAACCTATACAGAAAAAAGATCTAGGTCAAATTGCTATGACTTATGGTTATATTTTTGTAGCACAAGTAAATTCAACGGCAAATTATACTCATCTTATCAAAGCTATCACTGCAGCTGAGGCCTATGATGGACCATCTTTGGTGATTTGTTATTCTCCTTGTATAGCTCATGGTATTAAAGGTGGGCTTGGTTATTCAGGAGAGCAAGGTGAGCTTGCTACAAAATGTGGTTATTGGCCACTTTATACCTTTGATCCTCGTTTAGAAGAGCAAGGAAAAAATCCTTTAACTCTAACAGGAAAAGAACCTGATTGGGATTTATATGAGCAATTTTTGATGAATGAAGTGCGTTATAATTCACTTAAAAAAGCAAATCCTGAACACGCTGCTGAGCTTTTTGAACGCAATAAAAAAGACGCTCAACGTCGCTATAGACAGCTTAAGCGTATCGCTATGGCTGATTATAGCAATGAGGTTGAAAGCTGATAAAATATATTTTTAGTGCTACATTGTGTTTTAGCACTTTGTTTGCACAAGATAATTTTGAAGAGTACTTTAAACTTATAGATAAAGAAAATCGCATAAATTTTAATACTCTTCAAAACCCATTTGTGAATCCTACTTTTGAAAAATTAAGACATATTAAAATTACTGCAATTATGCTTGATAAAGTAAAAATTTATGATCGATGGTATAAAAAAGGTGATATGATTGATGATGCTATAATACATGAAATAAATACTAAAGAGATTAAATTCCAATATGATAATTTAGAAATTGCAATCCAAATAAATAAAAATGATAAGATTAATATTAATTAACATTCTTTTTTGCCATTATCTTTATGCTTTAGATTGTCAAAAGCGTCTTTTTGATATCAGTATTAATGAAAAATTAAGCATACAAGAAAGTCTTGATGAGCTTGCAAAATATTGTTCTTTTAGTATTATTGTTAAAGATAAAATTGCCAAAGAAAAATTAGAAACATTGCAAAACTCTGTCAATATTCATCAAATGAGTTTAGACGAAATTTTTAATTTTTTTATCAAAGAGCATGATCTTAGCTATGATTTTGATGGTAAAATTTTAAGAATTTCAGGCATTAATACGAAGATTTTTAAGATAAGTTATATCACTTCTATCAGAGAAGGACAAAGCATAACTAAAGCGTCTGTAGACGCTAAACCAAGGCAAAGTGAATATAGCGGTAGTTTTGATGACGCAGAAGACAATATGATTAAAAGTATGGAAAAATTTGATTTTTGGCAAAATATAGAAAAAGAGATTATTGTATTATTAAAAAATTCTCATGAAGATTATGAGGCTAAAACTCCCATTATAAATCCCAATGCAGGTCTTATTATAGTAACTGGAACAAATTCTCAGTTAAAAAGTGTGAAAAATTATTTGCAAAAACTAGAAAATCGTCTTAAAAAACAAGTTATTATCGATGTTAGCATACTTGCTGTGAGTTTAAATGAAAGCCATTCTAGTGGGATTAATTGGCAAAATTTTAATATAGGTTTAAATTCACAAGTAAATAATGAAAATTCTTTTATTCAGTTTCAAAATGGGCAAGGTTTTGTTAAGAATTTGGGTTTAAGGGCGAATTTAAATTTTGATTCTATTATTAACTTTCTTTCTCAAAATGGAAAAACTAGCGTGCTTTCTAATCCAAAGCTTATGGCTTTAAATAACCAACAAGCCATTATTTCTGTAGGCGATACTATAAATTATCAAGTTAAAGAAAGCTCTAAAGGCACTGAAAATGGGACTACTGTTAGTGAAAGTTATAACAATTATTCTATTTTTGTAGGCATTTTACTCAATATCTTGCCTGAAATTTCTGATGATGGAAAAATAATGCTTAGGATTAATCCAAGCTTAAGTGATTTTAAGTATCCAGAAGATAATAAACGACAAAAAGAACCAAGAACTATTGCTCCTGATACCATACAAAAAAAGCTTTCTAGTGTTGTGCAAGTAGAGAATAATCAAACTTTAATTTTAGGTGGATTGATTTCTCACGATAAATCTAATGAGAAAAATTCTATCAATTTTCTATCAAAAATTCCAATCCTAAGTTCTTTGTTTAAAGGAGAAGTTTTAAATTCTAAAGCAACCGAAATTGTTTTTATTATCACTCCAAGTATAGTAGATAGTGTAAACGCTCCAAGTCTTAAAGATCTAGGATTTAAGCATTATGAGTAAAATTATTCCATTTAGAGAAGAAATTTTTCATCAAATCAATCAAATTTTAGAAAGCCAAAAAGCTTTTATTTTTTTATGGGGAAAAAGTGGTAGCGGTAAAAGTGTATTGTTGCAAAGATTGGCAAAAAAATATAATGTTGATTTTATTAATGAAAATTTTAAAGATCAGAGTTTCTTAAAAGAAAAAATTGAGTTTTTGATTTCACAAGGTCAGAGTTTAATCATTCTTGATGAAGTAGGAATGTATGATTATGCAATGCTAGAAAGCATTAGGATTTATAGTGATTCTATAAGTTTTGTTTTAAGTTCTCATAAAAAGTTAAATATACTTAAAAAAGAGCATTTTAAAAGTCGTTTAAGTGCTTGTTTTGAATTGAAAAATATTAGTCTTTTAGAGCTTGATGATTATATTAAATTGAAATTCGGAATGAATTTTTCAAATAAATGTCTTAAGTTTTTACAAAAAATTTCTCAAGGAAATTTAAGATATATTGATAAAACTTTAAAAAGTTTTTATGAGATAAATAGTTTTTTTGATAAAAATAAAAGTCAAGAGTATATTTTAAAGCTTAGTGCTTTAGAGAATGGCTTATTAAGGTAAGATATGCAAGAAAGAATTAAAGAGCTTGAGCTTAGGTATAAATACTTTTTACTTAAAAAATATTTAAAATATTTATTGTTAGTTATTTTAATATCAGTTATAGCATTTTGTTTTTTTGTGCTAATGCAAAAATATAATAAGCAAAAAAATATTTATTTGCAAGCTATTGAACATAAAAAGCATTTAGAGCAAAAGATTCTTCAAGCGCAAATTTTACAAGAAAAAAATAAGATTTCTAGGGAAAAGTTATATAAAGAACTAGAAGAAGTTAAAGCGGTGCAGGAAAATACACATATTAGTAAGATAGAAATTGATTCTAAAATTTTAAATATTTCTGATTTAAAAAAATCTTTTTATCAAAATCCAAGCTATGAAAAGGCTTTAAATTTAGCTAAGAAGTATTTTGATATTAAAGCTTATCAAAAGACAATATTTTGGGCTTTAAAAGCCAATGAACTTGACAAGAAAAAACAAGATTCTTGGCTGATTTTTGCTCAGGCTAAAAGAGCTTTAGGCGAAGAAAAAGAAGCTCAAAGTGCTTTAGATGCTTATATAAATTATTATGGTTTAATGGAATTAGATGGAAAGTAGAATGGATAAAATTTTTCAAGCTTATATTGATAATGAAATAAGTCTTGATGAAATTTGCACTAAATTTAATATCACTTCTTGGGATTTTTTTAAAAAATTAGCAAATTTTTGTAATTTACATTTTGTTGATTTAGATGAAGATAATGATTTTATTTATGAAGGTATACCTTTTTCTTTACTTTTAAAATTTAAATTTCTGCTTATTAAAAACAATGACGGCTTTATGATTATTAGATCCAAACCTTGTTCTTTAGAGCTTTTAGAGCAAGTTAAGACTTTTATGATTTGTGAAAAAATCGACACTGCAATTGCCGATGAATTAAAGATAGCTAAAATTTTAAATCAAATTCGCATTCAAGAGGAGATTAAAAGATTAAGCATTAAGCTTAGACTTGAATGGCAAGAAAATCAAAAAAGAGATGATCAAAGTTGCATCAGTCAAATTTTTGATTTTTTATTACATGAAATTTTATCTTTTCATGTGAGTGATATTCATATAGAAGCAAGGAATGATGACGCTTTGATTAGATTTAGGGTTGATGGAATTTTGCGTGAATTTGCTATTTTTGAGAAGGATATTTATGAAGCTTTGGTTTTTCATGTCAAATTTTTAGCTTGTTTGAATTTAGCTGAATCAAGAAAAACACAAGATGGAAGTTTTGAATTAGATTTTGAAAATGAAAGATATGATTTTCGTGTTTCATGTTTGCCTTTGATTTATGGCGAAAGTGTTGTTATAAGAATTTTGAAACATGATAAAGAAATTTTGGATTTGTATAAACTAAATCTTGGAAATAAAAATTTAGAAATTTTAAAAAAGATTTTACATCGTCCCAATGGAATGATTTTATTAACCGGCCCTACAGGTAGTGGTAAAAGCACAACTTTATACGCGTGTTTAAATGAGTTGAAAAGTATTGAAAAAAAGATTATCTCCGCAGAAGATCCTATAGAGTATAAAATTCCTTTAGTGCAGCAAATTTTGCTCAATTCAAAAGTTGGAGTCGAGTTTAATAGTGTTTTAAGAGCAATTTTAAGGCAAGATCCTGATATTATCATGATAGGAGAAATTCGCGATGAAGAAAGTTTAGATATTGCACTTAAAGCTTCTTTAACAGGTCATTTGCTTTTAAGCACCTTGCATACTAATGATGCTCTTAGTACCATTGATAGGCTTTTGGATATGCAAGCAAAAAGTTACTTGATAGCATCAGCTTTGAGTCTTGTTATAGCACAGCGTTTGGTTAGAAAACTTTGTCCTTGGTGTAAGCAAAAAAGCAAAAAACATTATATTGAATTTGAAGGTGAATTTTTTGAACCAAAAGGATGTGAGCGTTGTCATCATAGTGGATTTTTTGGCAGAGAATTAATCGCTGAGTGCTTAGAGATCAATGAAGATTTAGCTTGTGCAATTAGGGAAAATCAAGATAAAACGATTTTAATGGAGCTTGCAAAAAAATATGGTTTTCAAACTATGTTTGAACAAGGTTTAAAAAAAGCCAAAGAAGGTCTTACAAGTATAGATGAGCTTTTAAGGGTTGTAAGATGAAATTTTATGAAGTAGAATTTCTTAAAAACAATCAAAATTATACAAAAACTATAAAAGCTGAAAATTTAAATACAGCACAAGCAAAAGCCTTATCAAAGAATTGGAAAATCATTGATATAAAAGAAATTCAAAAATCTAATTTTCAGAGATTAAAAGATGAAAATTTTATACTCTTTTTTAAAGAGCTGGCTTTGTTGTGTGAAGTTGGATTAAGTGTTCAAGAAGCGATTAGAGAATTATATCTTATGCATTCTTGCAAGATTATGAAAAAAATATTAGACAATTTAATTTTAGCTCAAAATCTAAATCAAGCTTTTGAAAATGCTAATTTTGGATTAAATCGTGCGGAGTTAGCCTTGATTAAAACGGCTGAAAAGACAGGAAAAATCAGCGAAGTGTTTAGTCAAATTTCTAAACTTCGAGAAAAAAGCTTAGAGAGTCAAAAACAATTAAAAAAGGCTTTTAGATATCCTACTTTGGTTTTTTTAAGTATTATCGGAGCATTTTTGTTTTTAATGCTTTTTGTAGTGCCTAATTTTAAAGATTTATTTGAAAATTTAGGCACGAGTTTGCCTTTTATCACGCATGTAATGTTAGAAATTTATAATTTTTTAGATGACTATGGAATTTTTTGCTTATTTTTGTTTGTTATTTTTATTGTTATGCTTATTTTAGCTTATAAAAATTTTCATTCTTTTGCTTTTTCTTGCGATTTTTTATTTTTAAAAATACCTTTGATTTCTCGTTTGATTATTTATAATCAAAATTATTATTTTTTTATGGTTTTTTCTTTGCTTTTAAAAAATGGAATTTCAATATCCAAAGCTTTTGATTTAGCTATTATAGGGCTTGAAAATAAATTTTTAATTTTTCAGTATAAAAAACTTTTTAATTTTATAGATTCTGGTCTTGAGTTAAGTCAGGCTTTTAAAAAGATTGATATTTTTGATTCTTTGGTATTTTCTATGCTTAGTGTTGCGATGAAAAGCGGAAGACTTGAAGTGTTAAGTGAAGAAATTGCCAAATATTATCAACAAAAAAGCGAAAATTTAATGGATAGATTTTTGATTTTTTTAGAGCCTATGATGACTTTATTTGTGGCGCTTTTAGTTTTGTTTTTGGCTTTAGGTATATTTTTACCTATGTGGGAGCTTAGCTCAGGGGTCAATTTTAACTAAAATAATCCCAAGCTACTTTAATGATAGTGGCTCCTACAACGATTAAAAATAAAGTTTTTATAAACTTTCCATTAGTTTTTAATACAAGTTTTGAGCCTAAATAAGCTCCTAAAACTTGTCCTACGCCCATAAGCAAGCCTACAGCCCATAAAAGTTCGTATTGCCATAAAAATATAGCAAGAGCAATGATATTACTAGTGAAATTTAAAATTTTAGTATTAATGCTTGCTTTTCTCATATTAAAACCTAGTAGCATCACACAAGCAAAAATCCAAAATGAACCCGTTCCAGGCCCTAAAAATCCATCATAAAATCCTAAAGTTAAGCCACAAATTAAATGAAAAATTTTGATATTTTTTATTTTAGGTTCGCTTTCGTGTTTGCCTAAGTTAGGACGTAAGGCTGTATATAAGAAAGTAAGAGTTAAAAAGATTAAGATAATAAGCTTTAATTGCTCATCTTTTACAAAAAGAACACTATAACTTCCTATAGCTGCTCCTAAGGCTGTAAAAAAAACACCCCAAGCAAGATGAGGTAGAGTGGTGGATTTAAAATAAGTTAAAGTAGCCGTAAAAGAACCAAAGACGCTTTGGAGTTTGTTTGTTGCTAAGGATAAATGCGCAGGAATTCCACAGGCTATGAGTGCTGGTAGAGTAATAAGCCCTCCTCCACCTACAATAGAATCTATAAAACCAGCAAAAAGAGCTACAAAAAAAAGTATGAAATAATAAATTGTATCTAAGTGCTCAAAGCCCATTTTTCACTCCTTAAATTTGTCAATTTCCTTACTTTGCCCTAAACGATAGAGTGCAAAGTCATATTTTATAGGATCATTTGCATCTAATTTTTTTAAATTTTGCGTGAGTTCTAAAACACTTTTATAATCATATATTTTACGCTTTAGAAGTCCTAAAGTCAAGGAAATTTTATGTGTATGTGTATCAAGTGGAATTAAAAGATCTTTGGTGTGAATTTTGGTAAAAAGTCCAAGATCAAGTTCATCTTTTCTAACCATCCATCTTAGATACATATTATAGCGTTTAAGAGGTGAAGTAGGGGTGTTTTGCCAAATTTTTCCAAAGAAAAAATCATACCCATAACTTGAATATGAATTTAAGGTTTTGATTTTTTGCATAAAAGCTAAGATGGCATCTGTGGTATTTTCTCTTTCTTGATAGGCTTGATAAAAAAGTTCGTAGAGTGAAATTTCATTTTTAAGTCTTGAAAGAGTGATAAAAATTTCTTGTATATCTTTCTCATTTTGGAAGCGGTATTTTAAATTTTTAAGTTCTTTTTTTATTTGTTTTTCTTGAAGGTTTAATAAAGAAAAATCAAGTTTCTTTAGAAAATTTACTATATTTTTAGCATTTCCATAGGCAAATAAAGCACAAATTAAGGCAATAAATTCATCATTGTGAATTTTAGTAATTTGCAAAGGATCTGGAGTTTCAAAAAGGGAATGATTGGTATTTTTTTGATTGGCTAAAAAATCAAGCTTAGCTTTAAGATGGATAAAATTTTTCATTTGATATTACTAGAGCTTAAGATTTAAGCCCTAGTAAGGTATCAAGCATTTGATCTACGGTAGAGACGATTTTTGCTGCTGCACCGTAACTTGATTGATATTGTATAAGGGCGGCTAATTCTTCATTTGTATTTACGCCACTTTTAGATTGGTACTCGCTATAAACAGAATTATAAAGAGTTTCATTGCTTGAATTGACGACATTGTTATTTTCACCATCTGAGGCTATTTTACCTGTAAGTTTGCGGTAATATTCTTCCATGGTAAGATTATCGATAGTGCCATCTTCATTATAAAAATTAACTTTTTCATATTGAAGTTGGATGATTTTATTTGCCATGTCATTTCCACTATCAACCCCACTTAAACTTGCTCTTACTGTGCTTGGATCATTTAAGATGGAATCTTTTACTTTCATATTACTTGCATCAGTTCCACTGAAAAAACCACCTATGCTAAACGCACCTGCGAAATTTGTGCCCTTATCTTCAATGGCTACCTTAAAACCTGATTTTGCATTGATTTGAAATAAACCATCTCCAGTTTTTGCATCGTAGCTAAAACTTGCATTGATATGATCATCAACATCATTATTTGCATTGTGATCGTTATTATCATCTGTGTTAGCATTGATTTGACGCATGATATCATTCATGGTTGTATTTACATCTATGGTGATGGTTTTGGTGAGTTTTTTATCGCCTTTATCATCATAAATGACTATATCAAAACTTCCTGGTTGTATGGTTCTATCGTAATTAACTAAAGGAATATCTCCCTTAAGCCCAGATAGATAATCAGAAGTAACAGAACTTTTCGCAGAACTTGCATAAAGATTGTTAGTTTCATTGATCATGGTCTTAGCAAAAGTATCTAAAGAATCCATATAACCTTGGATAATTCCATCTTCATATTTTCCTTCGCTTTTGCTATAGTTTCTACCGCGTAAGTCAAGTTGAGCACCAAGCTGTCCCCCGCTAATCTTTGCAGTAAGATCGCGAACTTTTTCATCAGGAGTTTCATAATAAATGCTATAAGATTTATTTTTATCATCATAATCAAGCTTTAAAGGATGAAAATTTATCCCATCTACTATACTAAAACCTTCTATACTTAGATTGTATTGATGTCCTGGATCAGTGATGGTTGTATCAAGGCGATTGTCTTGATTGATTTCATTTTTGCTTGCAACTGCACTAACTAGCTTTGAAAGAGTGAGTTCAAGTTCATCTCTTCTATCCCTAAGCTCATTTGCGTGTTCTGTTGGTAAGGCTTCTTGCCCATAAATTTGTTTATTTATAGTAGCAATTTCTTCGCCGATTTTATTAATCTCATCAACTGTATTTTTAATATCATCATTTACTTTTTTTTGGATTTTATCCAAGGTTGCAAAAGTGTTATTAACGCTTTCTGTTAAGGTTTGAGAAGCTTTTACAAGGGCTATTTTTGTGGCATTTTCATTGGGATTAGATGCAAAATCATTCCAAGCTTTGTTATAATTTTCTAAATCTTGCAAAATTCCAGTATTTTGTAAGTCTGGAAAACGTTGAGCGATTTCTTGCAAGGTTGAAGCCATATATTTAGTGTATTCTAGTTGGTTTGATGCACCTTTTAATTTATAGTAAGAATACTCATCATGCAAACGTACTATACTTTCTACAGCAGTTCCTGTGCCTACTTGAACTCCACCTGTGGTAATATACCCATTTGTAGTTTGCACCACTCTTTGGCGTGTATAAAAAGTTGCATTAGCATTTGAGATATTGTTTCCAGTTGTTGCGATTTGAACTTCGCTTGCCTTTAAGCCTGTAACACCTGTGTATAATGTTCCAAAAATACCCATTATAAATCCTTATACATTGATCTTGAAAATTGACTCTGGATTTGTCTTTTTATCTCCATAAGCATTATTTGTTCCATCATTGATATCAAACATTTTATTTACTAAGCCATCAAGAAAATCTTTGACAATAAGAACAAATTTAGCATACTCTTTGTTTTTACTATGAAGGTTTTGAAGATTTTTTTTAAGTAGATCTAGTTTTTGTTTATCTTCATCATCTAAGAGTTCACTAAGCCCTTTTGTAGAGCTATTATTTAGCTCAACCAAGGCAACATCAAGTTGTTTTTTAGCTGTAATAAATTCGGCGATAAGTTTGTTTTTTTCTTCTACACTTGGCGTTACACTCTCATGTTTAGCCACTTTGATATTTTCTATATCTTCTTCGGTTAAAGCAATAAGTTTTGCTAAGATAGCATTTACTTCATCAAGTCTTTGTTTAAGCATATTTTCTCCTTTTCTCTCTCAAAAAAAAGGAGAATGAAAGTTTTAGATTAAAGAGTCAGCAATCACAGAAGCCGTAGCTTTTGTATCGATTTTATAAGTACCGTTTTTAATCTGCTCCGCGATTTTACTCGCTTTATCATTTTCCGTTTTTTGAGTATCGTTTGTTTTAGTTTCTTTATCTATTCTATTTGTATTTAATGTGGTATTTGCCACATAACTTTGTTGTATAGGATTGATCATTTCTGCCTCCTTGATCTTAGTTATAATCCTCTACAAACCATATCGACCTAAATTTAAAAAACTTAACCCCTTTCTTTTAAAAAATCGTATAATAATTTTGAAAAACCCATACCTCCACTTAAAGCTTTACTCATAGTATCGTTATACATGGAAGAGTATATTTCATCGCTGGCATCTTTTCCAAAGAGTGAATTTTGACTTTTTAAAGATACGTCTAAAACTTGCTTTAAAAAAAATGCTTCAAAAGCATCCGTTTGTTCTTTTAAGGCTTCATCTTCTTTGGTTTTTGTGACTATATCATTATCATTTATTTTAATACTTGATTCTAAACTTCTTGCTTTGGTTGCACGATCAAGTAAAGCACTATTCATACTATAGGTATTTAAAAAATTATCCACTTTCATTAGATGATCTCCAAATCCGCGTTAATTGCACCTGCGCGCTTTAAATTTTCCATAATAGCGATAATGTCATTTGGGGTTGCTCCAAGTTTGTTAAGCATTCTAGCTATATTTGCAACTGTACTTTTTGCATTGTTAATTCTTAAGGTATTTGAACTTGGATCTATAAAACCACCATCTTTCATATCGATTTCATTTTGATTAGCTACTGTGTTATTGTTTGGATCTATTTTTATGGTGATATCTTTATGAGTGATTAAAACAGGTTCTACCTCTACATCAACTCCAGCAATCACTGTTCCTGTTCTTTCATCAATGATAACTTTGCTTTGCGGTTTATAAGCTATATCTTGTTCTAAAACTCTTGCCATAAAATCAACATTTGAAAGATCTTCAGGTTTTTTGAGTTTTACTGTGCGAGAGTCGATGGCTTTAGCCACTTCTTCGCCAAAAATGGTATTTAAAACTCTTTCTATATCATTTGCGGTTTTAAAGTCCGCTACTTTTAAACTTAAGGTTAGATCATTGTTTTGACTAAAATTTTGTGGAATTTCTCTTTCTACATTAGCTCCACCCATTACGGTTGCAGCAGTTGAGTGAGAACCTGCTCCTCCTGGTCTAGGTGTTAAACCTCCTGTTGAGATAGAGCCTTGTGCTATAGCATAAATTTCACCATCAATCCCACGAAGTGCAGTCAGTAAAAGTGTTCCGCCTTGTAAGGATTTTGCATCACCCATAGATGAAACGGTAATATCAAGTTTATCTCCGCTTTTTGCAAAGGCTGGAAGTTTGGCTGTAACCATAACAGCTGCGGTATTTTTTGATTTGATATCGTTAGGATCTACTTTGATATTCATACCTTGCAAAAGGTTTGAGATGGATTGTAGTGTAAATTTAGAGCTTGTTCCATCGCCGCTTCCATTAAGCCCTACAACAAGTCCATAACCTATAAGTTGGTTATCTCTTACACCTACAGTGTTTGCTACATCCTTGATTTGCACTGCAAAAATGCTTGTCATAAAGAGTAAAAATATCGTTAAAACTCTCATGGATTCTTCCTTTAATCTATTGTTGATGATAGATCAAGCAAGAAGTGTTCCAAGTAAGTTAAGAAGCGTAAAAGCTTAAGCTAGTTGATCCAAATTTCTTTTCTTTGACTTTTTGAAAATTTTGGATTTTTTCGGGAGTTTTTATGGTTGAGTGGTGTTCAAAAATGATTAAATTTAAAGTCTTTAAATCTAAATTTTCTAAAAAATGATAAATTTTTTCATAAATATCGCTAAAACCTTCTCTGATATCAAAAGGCGGGTCAAGATATAAGATGATTTCATTTTTTGAATTTTCTATGAGTCGGGGTAAAATTTCAAAAGTATTTGCGTGGATCACTTCTAAATTTGGATCTATGTTTTTAGCATTTTCTAAAGCAATTTTATAGGCTTTTACATCAAGTTCTATAGCATAAGCTTTTAAAGCATAATTGCTTAGTGCTTCAGCCGCCATCAAAGCACTTCCACCAAAGGCTTCAATGAAAATTTTATCTCTTAAATCTTCTCTTATTACATTAAAAACACAACTTTTTACTATGCTTTTGGTACTTCTTGTTGTTGTAAGACTAGGTAAAAGTAGTTTTTTTCCCTTGTATTTACCACTTTCTATATTTGTATAAAGCTTTGTTTCTTTGACTTTTTTTATTTTTTCTTTAGGAGGTTTAATTTCTTGTTTTTGAAGCAATTTTTTTCTTTTTTCATTGTGATTAAAAAAGTCTTTAACGCTTATAAATTCATCATTCATCATTAAGTGCTTTTACAAGTTTGTTTTTAAGATCTTTTATGGCAAGATCGATTTTATTTTCATAATCTTTTTTAAATTCTAAAGCAATAGCGTCAATTTTTTCTTCAAGCAGTCTTTTTTGTTCAAGTGCAAGTTGCAAAGCTGCTGCTTTTAAGGCATTATCAAATTCATTTAAAGACTCAAACAAGGCTTCTTTGCTAAATGGCACGCTTAAAAATGGAGAGTTTTTAGAGATGATAAATAAGGGTTTTGCGGTGTGAATTTTTTCATCACTAATGATAAAATCACAATCTTTTTTCATTACCAAATGATCTTTTAAAAAAAGTTCTAAAGTTTTTTCTATGATGAGATCTTTACATTCTAAAGAGATTTTCATATCAAACTAACCTTTAAAGTGTGATTTTTTAATGATGGAGCTTGTATGCCTTGGATAAGGGCTAAAAACTCAAAACGGCTTAAAATATAAAAGTCTTCAAAATCTCTTTTGCTTGTTTGCATAAGTTTTTTAGCACAAGTATCAAAAAGATAAAAATCTTTTTCTTCTTTTACTACCATAAAATCAGCCCCGCTATCATAAGCGTCCAAAACAATATCTGCAGCCATTTTATAGCTTAGTGTAGGATTTAAATTCAGCAAAGTAAAACCATTATTTTTTGTACTGTTTTCATAGGAAATAAATTTAGCCTCAAGTTTGGATTTTAAAGTATCACAAGCATTAAAACCATAAAAAGCTATATTGAAATCTTTAAAATTATGCTTAATTTCCTTAAGTTCTTTGATCTCATTGTCAAAAGCATTGGTTTTAGGTAAATCAAAGTGTAAAATATTTTTATCAAAAAGCCCTAAATTTAAAATTTCATTTTGTAGGTTTTTGATCGTTGTTTCTAAAATTTCATTTTTGCTTTCAAGATGATAAAAAATACCCTTTTCTTTATCTGCTAGAGTTTTTAAAATTTCTATCTTTTTTTCAGGATATTTTTCTATCATTTTTGAAGCCAAATAAAACACTCCATCACCCATATATTCAGGAAGATAGTCTAAAATTTCACTTGCATAATATAAATAATCATATTTTGCATAAAGCTTTTTATCCTCTTCATTGCCAAATTTTTCAAGATATTTGTATTTGTCTAAAAAATCATTTTTATCAATGATAAGATCTTTAATAGCTCTTTTTGTACTTAAAGGCTCGATACAAAGATTAAAATCAAATTCTTTTGCTATTTTTTCTAAAGGTGTAAAAAGTGGTATGATTTGCTTATTTACAACTATATAAGTGTCTTCATCTTTATCAAAATCAAAATAAATATCATCATCTTGAATTTGCAAAAGCAGATCATAAAAACTTGCAAAATTTTCATAATTATCATAAATATAAGGTTTATAATAAGCCTCATAATCCTTGGTTTTATCAAATCTAAAAATTCTTAATTCTAATTTTTTCATGGTTTTTCCTTAAATATTTCTATATTATATAAAATTTTTTTAAAATTCACTAGAATTTAAAAGGAAATTTTATAAAATCACGCATTATGAATAAAGAAGATTTTATTATCAAAGCTTTTTTAAATGAAAAAAATGGCGATGATGGAGTTATTATTGATGATTGGTGTTATAGTAAGGATTTGTTTTTTGAAAATGTGCATTTTAAAAGAGAGTGGCTTAGCTTAGAGCAAATCGCTACAAAAGCAATGCTTGTCAATATCTCAGATACCATTGTGATGAATGCTGTACCAAAATACGCACTTTTAGGACTTGCCTTACCAAAAAATTTAAGCGAAAATGAGATCAAAGCCTTGCAAAAAGGTTTTTTAAAAACAGCGAGAAAATTTAATATAAAAATCATAGGCGGCGATACTATAGGCAATGATAAAATAGACATTAGTCTTACTATCATTTCAAAGATTAACAATAAAGCTGTTTTTAGAAAAGGTTTAAAAAAAGGACATTTACTTGCTTATACAGGAAAATTAGGGCAAAGTTTAAAAGGGCTTGAAATTTTACAAAATGGGGGTACTTTAAAACCAAACCATGTATTTATAAAGCCAAAATTAAGAGCTAGTTTTTTTTATGAAATCGCACCTTTAATTTCTTGTGCTATGGATATTTCAGATGGTTTAAGCAAGGATTTATCAAGACTTTTAGCCTTAAATAAATGCGGTATTTCTTGGTTTAAAAAACTTGATGATTATACGCTTTATAGTGGAGAAGAATATGAAATTTTATTTGCTTTTGATGAAAAAGAACAGCAAAATATAGAAACAATAGCCAAAAAACACGGCGTGAAATTAAATATCTTTGGAAAAGCAGTGAAAGGAAAATATGAATTTAGCGGAAGAGAACATCATTTTTAAGCCTTTGTATAGTTTAAAACACAGCCCTATTAATGCGTATTTTAGTAAAAATAGCGATGATTTTGTAGTGCGTGAAAGACCTTTGTATGAATTTAGCGGTAAGGGTGAGCATCTTATTTTGCATATCAATAAAAAAGATTTAACCACAAATGAAGCTTTAAAAATTTTAAGCGAAGTAAGCGGGGTTAAAATAAGAGATTTTGGTTATGCAGGGCTTAAAGACAAGCAAGGATCAACCTTTCAATACCTTTCTATGCCTAAAAAATTTGAGAGTTTTTTGTCAAATTTTTCTCATCCTAAACTTAAAATTTTAGAAATTTTTACCCATGAAAACAAGCTAAGAATAGGGCATTTAAAAGGAAATTCTTTTTTCATACGCTTAAAAAAAGTAATGCCAAGCGATGCTTTAAAACTAGAACAAGCTTTGATGAATTTGGATAAACAAGGTTTTGCGAATTATTTTGGTTATCAGCGTTTTGGAAAATTTGGAGATAATTATAAAGAAGGGCTTGAAATTTTGCGTGGCAAAAAGATGAAAAATGTAAAAATGAAAGAGTTTTTAATTTCAGCTTTTCAAAGTGAGCTTTTTAATCGCTATGTGAGTAAAAGAGTGGAGTTATCACATTTTGCAAATGATTTTAGCGAAAAAGAATTGATCCAAATTTATAAAATTTCTAAAGAAGAAGCTAAAGAACTTAAAAAACAAGAGCAATTTTTTAAACTTTTAAAAGGCGAAGTTTTAGGGCATTATCCTTTTGGAAAGTGTTTTTTATGCGAGGATTTAAGTGCTGAGCTTGAGCGTTTTAGAGCAAGAGACATTAGTGCTATGGGGCTTTTAATCGGTGTTAAGACTTATGAAACAGGAGAAGGTTTGGCTTTAAATTTAGAAAATGAAATTTTTAAAGATGCTTTGGAGTTTAAATCCAAAATGCAAGGTTCAAGACGCTTTATGTGGGGATATTTAGAAGAGTTAAAATGGCGTTATGATGAAGAAAAAGCTCATTTTTGTATAGAGTTTTTTTTACAAAAAGGCTCTTATGCCACTGTGGTTTTAGAAGAAATTTTGCATAAAAATTTGTTTGAATGAAATGATTGTGAGTTAAATTTTATGTGATTTTTACTTTAGAATTTATTGCAAAAATGATATTTAAATTTTAAATTTAGGTATAATTATATTAATTTAATTTTTAAAATAGGAGTAAAAATGAAAAAGATTTTAACAAGTGCTTTGGCTTTAGGAGCTATGACTTTGATTATAGGTTGTGTGGCGATGGCGATTTAGTCGAGTTAAAAAACAATGGCAACGATCAAGCTATGTTTGATTTAGGTAATCAAGAGATTATGAAAAAATATCCAAATTATAAGCTTTATGATATTGCTTCTTTAAAAAATCTTTCTTCTATTAAAGAAGGAAAAGAAATTTATGTATGGGCTTCTAATCACATCAAAGATATGAAAAAACAAAGTCCTGAAAAATATAGCAATTATATTTTTTTAATGGATAAAGATAAAAATTATAGGTTAGTTTTAGTTAGTTGTTTAAAAGATTATTGCAGTGTAATAGATAAAACAAAAGACGCAGGTTTATATTAATAGCGGGAAAATCCCGCTATCTTTCTAATTCTTTTTTATACCGACATTTTGCGGAAATTATTTATTTTTAAGCCTGTTACTCCGCTTTTAAAGCAATCAAAACGCCTTCTATCATTTTCTTAATATCCCCATCAAGGATATTATCTACTTGAGAAAAAGCTTCTCCGCTGCGATTGTCTTTGACTTGCTGATAAGGGAAAAGCACATAAGAGCGGATTTGATGCCCCCAGCCTATCTCGCTTTTTTCTCCGGCATTAGCACTATCTTGTTGTTTCATGAGTTCAAGTTCATAAAGGCGAGATTTTAGCATTTTAAAAGCGGTGGCTTTGTTTTTGTGCTGACTTCTGTCATTTTGGCATTGTACAACTATGCCGGTTGGAAAATGCGTGATTCTCACAGCCGATTCTGTTTTATTGACATGTTGTCCGCCTGCACCACTTGCTCTGTAATAATCTATTCTTATGTCTTTTTCTTCGATTTCAATTTCTATATCATCATCAAGTTCAGGGCTTACCATAACACTTGAAAAGCTTGTATGGCGGCGTCCTGCACTATCAAAAGGAGAAGTTCTTACCAAACGATGGATACCATTTTCAGCTTTTAAATAACCATAAGCATTTTCGCCTTTAACTAAAAAGCTCACATCTTTAAGACCTGCTTCTTCGCCTTCTTGAAAGTCTAAAGTTTCGACTTTAAAACCTTCTCTTTCACAAAATCTTAAATACATTCTATAAAGTATGCTTGCCCAGTCATTACTTTCTGTTCCACCTGCACCTGGGTGAATGGAAACAATGGCATTTTTACCATCATTTTCCCCGCTTAAAAGCATGGAAATTTCAAGACTTGTGATAGTATCTTCAAGTTTTGGTGCGTCATTAAATAAAGCTTCAAGCGTTTCTGTATCGTTTTCGCTATTGGCCAGATCGAAAAGTTCGCTTGCATCATTTAGAGCATTAAAAGCATTTTCATAGTTTTTAAGTAGATTGGTGATTTTAGTTTTTTCTTTACCTATGATTCCTGCTTGTTTAACATCACTCCAAAAAGAAGGAGAATTTTCAAGCTCTTCGATTACTTTAAGCCTTGTTTGGATATTTTCAGGCTTGATGATGGAGGCTATGTTGCCGACTTTGTTTTTTAAAGTTTTTAAAAGTTCGCTAAATTCGTAGTTATCCATAAAAATTTTCTTTCTTCATTTTTAAGATATTATTTTAGCAAATTTTACATTAAAAAATCTATTGCACAATTTCTTATATTTTGCGAATGTTTAAAGAAATTTGCTTATTTTACCTCTTCTTAATTTCTCTCTTCAACCTAGGCGCATCTTTGAGTATAAATTTGATATACCCCCCCCCATACCAATTCTTACTAGCCTTAATAAAAGCTTCTCCTAATTTATAAGTAAAACATTCTTTTTCTTTTAAAGCTTCATTATAATCAGGATAAGTTTCTAAAGGTGGTAAAGCCAAATTTGGATTTTTCTTTATTTTAAATTTATAAGCCTTTTGTTCTTGTTTATGTGAAATAACAATGCTTAATATTATAAAAGGTAAAGATAAGTAGCCTAATACACTTTTAGAATTTATAATCAAAGCTTGTCCTAGTTTATAAGAAAGTTGGTTTTGAATTCTTGTTTTAGCTTTTCCGTAGTTATTTTGGAAATTTAACAGATTTTCTTGTGATAAGGTAGATTTATCCTTATAAAAATGATATTCATTAATGATTTCTTTATAAATTTCTATTTGGGGAATTAAGTGATTAAAATCATATTTTTTTGGAATTTTTATGTTAATATTTTGTAATTTTTCAAAGTTTAAATTATCATTAATATGTTTTTTTGGATAGGCTAAAAAAAATGCAATGAAATCACAATAAGATAATGAATCTTTATTAACTTTAATGTATGTATCTTCATCAATGCAAATGGAAGAATATATATCAACAAATATATTATCAAGACAAGGTTTTAATAAAACCTCACCATTTTTATTATAAATAAGAATATTGCTTGTAATTTTTCGTCTTTCTAACCAATTTTGTGAAACACAAATATTTGCATCTTCTTCGGTTGTCCAACAGTGATAACCTATCAGTTTAAACCCTTTATATTTATTTGGAAATTTTAGTAGATTGGAGTCAAATAACCTTATGCATTTTTCATTAAAAGCAGAATTAGAGCGATAATATATGATATTTTTTTTTGATAAATTTTCTAATACATCTGCTTCGCAAATTTTAAAATGAAAGGTTGAACTGTGTACGTTATGTGTATTGTTTGTTAAAAAATTTTCTATATTATTAATAATACTATTTCCTAATTGTGTGTAAATTATATCAAATTGATGAGAGCCATCTTTTTCTCTTAAAAAAGAAAAATCAATTAAATTAAATTTTTCATAATAGTTATTTATATCGATAATATTAAAATTAAATTTTAGAGCTAATTTTTTGTGAATTTGGTTAATGACTTTAGAATTGTAATTAAAAAAAGGTAGTATTAGAATTAATATTTTACTATTCAAACAACTTAATTCTGTAAAAAATGATTCTATAATTCCGTAAATTTCAAAATTATTATAAGACCAAGAGTCGTTTATGTTTGATTCGGAAATAATAAGTTTAGCATTTTTTAATATAGTTCTGTTTCTATTGCGTTTAAGTTCATATAAATTTTGTAGCGATGAAGATGCTCCCAAGGCTAAATTATAAAATTTTAATTTCTCTTGCTCCTTGTTGACAGTGGTATTAAATTTTTCAATACCTTCTTTTAACCCTTTTTGTAGCCCATTTACCATTACAGAATTACTTCCACCAAGTAAAACTATATTTTTTTCATTCATAAATTTTTCCTAATTATTATTTTGATATGATTTTAAGGAATTATTTTATCAAAAAATTTAAAAAAGTGAGAAAAATGTCAAAACTTTATCTTATGTCTTTAGGTTGTAATAAAAATTTAGTCGATAGTGAGATTATGCTAGGACGTCTTAGTGCTTATGAGCTTTGCGATGAACCAAGCAAAGCTGATGTTATAATCGTAAATACTTGTGGTTTTAT
This sequence comes from Campylobacter sp. 2014D-0258, assembly GCF_008000495.1. NCBI lineage: Bacteria > Pseudomonadati > Campylobacterota > Epsilonproteobacteria > Campylobacterales > Campylobacteraceae > Campylobacter > Campylobacter sp. 2014D-0258. Next base: position 28,626 of record NZ_VOAR01000026.1, on the reverse strand, counting down.
CGATAGTGCAAAAAAAGAAAGTATTAATGCGATTTTGGATTTGCACGAACAAAGAAAAAAAGATTCTCTTTTGGTGGTTACGGGTTGTTTGATGCAGCGTTACCGCGAAGAACTTATGAAAGAACTTCCTGAGGTTGATCTTTTCACAGGTGTGGGTGATTATGAAAGAGTCGATGAAATGATACTTAAAAAAACAAATTTATTTTCAAATTCGACTTATTTGCAGAGTGAAAATTCTAAACGTATTATCACAGGTTCAAATTCCCATGCTTTTATAAAAATCGCCGAAGGTTGTAATCAAAAATGCTCTTTTTGTGCCATCCCAAGTTTTAAAGGCAAGTTAAAATCTCGCGAGATAAGTAGCATTATAGCTGAGCTTAAAGATTTGGTAGCTAGAGGTTATAAGGACTTTTCTTTTATTGCACAAGATACGAGTTCTTATTTGTTTGATAAGGGTGAAAAAGATGGGCTTATACGCTTAATCGATGAGGTGGAAAAAATCAAAGGCATAAGAGCGGCTAGAATTTTATATCTTTATCCTACGAGCGCGAGTGAAGCTTTGATCAAACGCATTATAGCTTCTGAAATTTTTGTAAATTATTTTGATATGCCTTTGCAGCACATAAGTGATAATATGCTTAAAATCATGAAGCGTGGGGCAAATAGCACAAGACTTAAAGAAATGCTAAATTTAATGAAAAGTGCGCCAAATAGCTTTTTACGCACGGGCTTTATCGTAGGGCATCCAGGTGAAAGTGAGGCAGATTTTGAAGAGCTTTGTGAGTTTGTTAAAGACTTTGGTTTTGATAGGGTGAGTGTTTTTGCGTATTCTAAGGAAGAAGATACAGCCGCTTTTGATATGGAGCAAGTGCCTTTTAAAGTGATCAATAAAAGGCTTAAAATCATAGAAAAAATTGTTGATGAAGTGATAGAAAAAAGTTTTGAAAAAGAAGTAGGGCAAAAGCGTTTAGTAGTTTGCACAGGAGAAAGTAGCGAGGGAGAGTTTTTTATCGCAGCTAAAGATTTAAGATGGGATAGAGAGATTGATGGGGAAATTCTTATCAATGAAAGCGAATGTGGAAATTTAGAAATGGGGCAAATTTATGAATGTGAAATTTTACAAAACCTTGATAAAAAGCTCCTTGCTAAGGCTTTAAGAAAAGTAGATGCAAATTAAAGATGAAATTTTAGCCCTTTTAAAAAAGGGTAAAAATTTACTCGCTTTTTCTTATGGAAGTGATTCTAGTGCGCTTTTTTATCTTTTAATGCAAGAAAAGATCGACTTTGATCTTGTGATGATAAATTACAAAACAAGAAAAAATAGTGATTTAGAAGAGTTAAAAGCCAAAGAACTTGCTTTAAAATTTCATAAAAAAATTTTCATAAAACACGCTCCTAAATTTCAAAGTAATTTTGAAAAAAAAGCCAGAGATTTTCGCTATGATTTTTTTGAAAAAATTTGTCTTGAGCAAGATTATGATCATCTTATCTTAGCCCATCATTTAAACGATCAATTTGAATGGTTTTTGATGCAACTTTCACGAGGAGCAGGTTTGGCTGAAATTTTAGGTATGCAAGAGTGTGAAAAACGCCAAAATTATACACTTTTACGCCCTTTACTCTTTATAAGTAAAGATGAAATTTCATCTTTTTTAAAAGAAAAAGATATTTTTTATTTCCATGATGAAAGTAATGAAAATGAAAAATATTTTAGAAATTATATAAGAAAAAATTTCTCTAATGCCTTTGTGAGTGAATTTCATCAGGGTTTAAAAAGAAGTTTTTCTTATCTTGATGAAGACAGGAAAAAACTTTATGATTTTGAAAATATCAAAGAAATTCAAGGACTTCTTATTTGCCCTAAAAATGAAAGCTTGATTGCTAGAGCGGTGAAAATGAAAGGTTTGCTTTTAAGCACGGCACAAAGAAAAGAGCTTTTAAAGGGTGATTGTGTTTTAGGTGGTAAAATAGCACTTGCATATAAAAACGAACAAGCTATTGTTTTTGAGTATGAAACTTGTCAAAAATTACCTAAAAATTTCAAAGAAGAGTGTAGAATAGCTAAAATTCCAAGACTTTTAAGAGCTTATTTATACAATCACAAAATCGATATTTCAAGCCTTAGCTTTTAGTTTTAAAATTCTTTGATAGCTTAAATGTGTGAGAAAAATCACAAAAAATACTTGCAAAAAAAGTCCTAAAAGTGGTACTGATGAGAGTAGATAAAAACAAAGAGTGCTAAATTTAAACTCTAAAGGCGAAAAATCAGAATGAAAATTTTTAAAACTTTCTTTGTCTAAAATCGTGCTTGTAACATCAATCATTAAAAGTTTGTGAAAGAGATAATAAAAAGCAAGATAATATACAAAAATATTTATAAAAGGTAAAAATAAAGCCAAGGTGCAAAGCAATAAAATCCCTATAAATTTTATAAATATTTTAAAAATTTCAAAGATAGTTTTTAAGGTTGAAACTTCGTTTGTATTATCATAATGGTAATATTTTTGGTTGATTTCTTTAGCGATAAAAGGAGTAAGAAAAGAAGTGATAAAAAGGGCTAAAAAAACCGAAGCAAAAACAACAATAAAACCTGAAAATAAAAAACTTATGATGGTGATTAAAATTTGTACAAAATGAAGAGCATAAAACCACGCCCAAAACGAATCTTCTCCAACGCTAAATAAAGAATTAAAATAATCAAGCAAGGCCGAAAAGCCAAGTACTCCTAAAAAAAGCATCAGTATAAGGCTAAAAATCAAAGGAATTAAGGCAAATTTTAAAAATTTAAGACTTAAAAAATCTTTGATTGCAAGTTTTAAAATATCCAAATTATGCCTTTTTGTAGCATTCTTCTAGTTTTTTATAAATAGTATCAAAATCAAGCTCTTGTTCTAAAATTTGAGCTAAAACTTCATTGTCTTCTTTGCCATTCCAAGTTTTTTTATAGCTACCATCTTTGTAACCATTGTTTTGTCTAAAAATATTTAAAACATTTTTACCTATGTAGGTCTTATAAAGAATTTCAAGATTTAGCCCACATTTAATAGCTAGAGTAAAATAGGTTGAAAGTAATTCTCCAAGATTAAATCCAAAACCACTGCATTTATGGATAATAAGCTCTATATCATTTAAAATGCCATAAATATCACCCTCATTAGGGTATTCTTCTTCTTTGCAAAAATCTTGAAACACGCTTACAGCATTAACTTCTGTGGCTATAGCTTTGAAATCTTTATTGTTTTTATCGCGATACTCTTCAAGTAAAAGACTTAAAATAAAATGCCAAATATCGACAATCTCTATACGCACATTTTCCCAATTTGTCGGATTTGAAATGTTTTTCCAATGTTTCCATGCAAAAGAGTCTATAAGTTCTGCACATTCCATATAAATACAGCGTCTCCAACTGATCAGTTTTCCTTCTTTGGTGTAGCCATTTTCCCAATTTAAGCCGTTTGTTTCATCGTTGAGTTTTTGTTGGAGTTTGAGCATATTTTCTAAAATTTCGATATTTGTCATTTAAAACTCCTTGATAATTTTTAATATTATATGATTTAAGCGTAAAGATTTAAACTATCATCTGTCTTATCTTGATTTTCCTTGGCTTTTTCTTGTTGTTTTTCAAGTTGTTTTTTCATTTGTTCTAAAACTTCATCAAGAAGTTTTTTGCTATCTTCAAGCATAGAAGTATTGATATCTTTATCATTTGTTTGATTTTGTTTTAGCAAATCACTGAGTTTATTTGTAAAATTATTCATAATAGCATTTTGATGGTTTTTATCATTTGGAGTTGGTAGAACATTTGCCATTTGCATAGCTGATTCGATAATTTCCTTTGGCTTTAACTCTCCAACTTTAGAATTTGCTAAAAAATCTTTGATCATAGGTTCAACTTCTTTCATAGCATTTTTAATCTCATCAAGATCATTTTGTGTGAGTTTAGAGCCTTCAAAAGTAAAGCTAAAACCATACTGACGCTTAAGATTAAGAGTTTTACCTTCTTCATTATTTGCATAACTTATGCTTTGATTGTCATACATAGATAAGGCTAAGTGTTTGCCACTTTTTGTTGTATAATCCATCGAAAAACTTTGGTTTTTGCTAGCATCAATTTGCATTTCTTCCCCTTATATTTATAGTTTAAATTAAAAATCGGTTATTTTTAAAAATATTTTAGTATAATTTTTATAATCATGGATGAAAGAATTTTAGAATTTATAAAAAATGAGCAACTTTTATCTTGGGCTGTGATTGATGAAAAAGGTGTTTATACAGCTAGTGCTTTTTATGCTTTTGATGAGAAGAATTTAGCTTTTATTATCGCTTCTCATGAAGATACTAAGCATATAAGATTAGCCAGTGAAAATTCAAGTATAGCACTTAATATAGCCAAAGAAAGTAAAATAGCCTTTTTAAAAGGTGTGCAAGCTAAGGCCGAGTTTAAAATGGCAAGTAAGGAGCAAATGAAAATTTATTTTTCTAAATTCCCCTTTGCTAAACTTGATAAAAGTGCAAAAATTTATGCCTTAGAGCTTTTTTGGCTTAAATTTACTAACAATGCTTTAGGACTTAGTAAAAAGCTTGAATTTTGTAAAAAATAAATTTTTATGATTTTGTTTAAAAAAATGAGTTATGATTATAGTTTATGTAAATTGTTAGGTATAGAAAATAAATGTTAAATGTAATTCACGCTTTATTTTTTAGAGAGTTAAAAACTAGATTTGGTGCCAATAGACATTTAGGTTATCTTTGGGTGGTTGGAGAGCCAATGTCAATAACACTTGCAATCACAGCAATTGTCACTATCATAAGAGAATATCATCATCAAGTTATGCCTGAGGGAATTTCTATTTTTATGTTTTTAATTTCAGGTATTATGCCTTATTTTATGTTTAGAAGTATAGTAACTCAACTTATGAATGGTACTCAGGCAAATTTGGCTCTTTTTGCTTATAAGCCTGTAAAGCCTATACATGTATTTATTGCTAGAACTTTGCTTGAGTTTTGTATTTATTTTGTGATTTTTATCACTGTACTTTTTTTTGTAGGATGGTTTTTTAGATTTGATGTATTCCCCGCTCATTTACTTGGGGTTTTATTTTGTATTTTTTTACTTATGTGTTCAGCTTTTGCTTTGGGGGTTTGTTTTGCTATTATTTGGCATTTTGTAGAGCCTTTAAGAACTTTATTAACTTATTTTAGCATAGTGTTTTATTGGACTTCAGGTGTTATACTTCCTACTTGGCTAACTCCTCGTCCTTTACTTGATATACTATATTATAATCCCTTGCTTCATATTTTTGAACTTTTAAGATTTAATTTTTTTGAGAATTATCCTTTGCAGGATGAATATAGCTATTTTTATGCTATATTCTGGATTTTACTTGTTTTATTTATAGGACTTTTTGTTTATTACTATAACAGACAAGCTTTAACGGCGGCAAAAAAAGAATGATAAAGTTAATCAATCTAACTAAATCTTATCCTTTATTTAGCGGTGGGAGGCATTATGTTTTTAAAAATTTTACTTTCGAATTTCCTGAAAATTGTAGTATAGGATTGATGGGGGGTAATGGTGCAGGTAAGTCCACTCTTATGAGACTTTTAAGCGGGGCAGAGCTTCCTGATAGTGGTAAAATAATTACTAATAAAAAATTATCTTGGCCTTTGGGTTTAAACGGAGCTTTTCAAGGTTCTTTAACTGCTAGAGATAATGCTAAATTTGTAGCTAGAGTGTATGGATATAAGGGTAAAGAACTTCAAGAAAAAGTAAAATTCGTAGAAGATTTTGCAGAACTTGGGAAATTTTTTGATGAGCCTATGAAGACTTATTCTTCGGGAATGAGTGCTAGGATAGCTTTTGGACTTAGTATGGCCTTTGATTTTGATTATTATTTAATCGATGAAGCTGGAGCTGTTGGAGATCCTGCTTTTAGAGAAAAAAGCGTGAAATTATATAGGGAAAGATTAAGCAAATCAAAGGTGATTATGGTATCTCATAATGTAGCTGAAATTAAAGAATGGTGTGATAAAATAATTTATATGAAAAATGGACAAATTACGGTTTATGATGATGTAGATGAAGGAATAGCTGTATATCAAGGAAAAGCTTAATGGAAGAAAATAAAACTTTATTAGAAAAAATCAAAGATTTAAGTATATTTGATTCTTTTAAAATTGTTTGGTTTATAATGATTTTTGTTGTGATTTATTATACGTTGATTGCAGCGCCAAGATATGTAAGCACGATGATTTTAGATGTTAGATCAACAAGCGGAGAAAGTGCTCAAACAAGTGGAATTTTGTCTTTGCTTGGTAGTACTTCTACAGCAAGCGAAGATTTAAATTATCTAAAAGGTTATATAGAATCAAGTGATATGTTAAAAATTTTAGATGGGAAAATTAAACTTAAAAGTCTTTATCAAGAACAACATATAGATTTGCCTTTTAAAATTTGGGATTCAAGTTCGATAGAATCTTATCTTAAATATTACCAAGCAAGAGTTAAGGTGCATACGGATGAAACTACTAAGCTTTTGCAGGTAGAAGTAGAAGGTTTTACACCTAAATCAGCTCATTTGATTGCTCAAACTATTATGCAAGAAAGCGAAAAGTTTATCAACGAAATCTCTCATAAAGCAGCTAGAGAACAAATGGCTTTTGCTGAAAATGAGGTACAAAAATACAAAGAACGATATCAAAAAGCACAAAATGATTTAATTGCTTTTCAAAATAAGTATGGAGTTTTTGACCCTTTAAAGCAAGCTGAAGCTAAAGCGAGTTTGGTTGCGCAAATTGAGGCTAATTTAGCTCAAAAAGAAGCTAAACTTTTAACTTTACAAAGTTATATGAATGATGCAGCACCTGAAGTAGTAGCACTTAAAGCAGAAATTGAAGCGATTAAAAAACAGCTTTTAAGGGAAAAATCTAAAATTTCAGCTAACAATTCTTCTCAAAAGCTTAACGATTTGGCTGCTAAATTTCAGGATTTAACTATAGAAGCTACTTTTGCACAAAAAGCTTACGAAGCAGCTTTAAAAGCTTATGAAAGCGCTAGAATAGAAGCATTAAGAAAAATAAAACAACTTGTCATCATCCAAAGTCCAGATATTCCAGAAAGCGCAAAATATCCTGAAAGAATTTATGATATTTTAACAGCATTTATTGTATTATGTTTGATTTTTGGGATTGTTAAATTTATTAAAATGATAATAGAGGAGCATAAGTATTAAAATGAAAAAAATATTAATTTTATTTTTTAGTTGTATTTTATGTTTTGGAGCCGTGGATGTTTCACAAATCATTTCAGCAGAGGATCAAGGTTCTACTACAACTAGCATAGATCAAAATTTAAGCTCAAATTATGATATAGCAAATAAAGAAAATAATCTTACAAAAATTCATCAAATTTTAGTATTTGGTGCTCATCTTTTTAATGGAAATTTTAAAAATTACAATCAAAGAGTTTATAACCCAGATTATAAGATCGCAGTCGGTGATCAAATCAGTCTTAAAATTTGGGGAGCTGTTGAGTTTTCACAAGTTTTAGTGGTGGATTCTCAAGGAAATATTTTTATCCCTAAAGTAGGAGCTGTAAATTTACTAGGTGTGAAAAATAGCGCCCTTGTAAGTGTTATAAAAGCGCGTGTTAATAAAATCTATAAAAGCAATGTTTTTGTTTATGCAGATATGAATGCTTATCAAAATGTCAGTGTTTTTGTAACAGGAAGCGTTAATGCTCCAGGACTTTATCAAGGACTTAGCTCGGATTCAGTAATACAGTATCTTGATAAAGCAGGGGGTATAAATTTAGAATATGGAAGTTTTAGAGATATTCAAATTTTGCGCAATAACAGCGTGATAAAAAATATCGATTTGTATGATTTTTTGCTAAAAGGGCAAATGGATCTTTTTCCTTTTAGAAGCGGAGATGTTATTTTAGTAGGAAATGTTCAAAATTACGCTTTTGTTAACGGTGATGTGCAAAGACCTTTTCGTTTTGAACTTTCAAATGATATTAAAACTTTAGCTGACTTAGCTAGAGTATCAGGTGCTAAACCTATCGTAACTAATGCTATCGTAAAAAGTTATGGTGAAGATCATAAACTTGATGTCAGTGCTTATAATAAAATGCAATTTTCAAAAGTTTTACTTAGAACGGGAGATGAGGTAGAATTTCACCCTGAGTATGTTTCTGAAAATATAACTATAAGTGTAAATGGCGAGCATAATGGTTTAAAAACTTTAGTTGTGGATAAAGGAACGACTTTAGAAGATATTTCTAAACTAATCAAGGCTAATCCGCAATCAAATATGCAAGCTTTGCAAGTATTTAGAAAAAGTGTAGCTAGAACTCAAAAAGAACTTATCAATGCTCAACTTAAAGAGCTTGAAACTCTAGCTTTAACTAGCAGTTCTGTTACAGCTCAAGGCGCGGCTATAAGAGCTCAACAAGCAAAAACGATTTTAGAATTTATTCAAAGAGCTAAGCAAGTAGAGCCTAAGGGCCAAATTGTCATCGATAATCCAAAGTCTTATAATTCGGTTATTTTAGAAAATGGTGATACTATTAATGTACCAAGTAAGAATAATCTTGTCATAGTTCAGGGCGAGGTTTCTTTACCTGGAGCTTTTGTGTATGATAAAGGAAAAGATTTAAGATATTATATCAATCTTGCAGGAGGTTATGGAGAAAGAGCGGATACTTCAAAAGTTTTAGTGATACGAAGCAATGGAAAAGCTGAAAAATATCATAGTGGTATAGATATGAAACCAGGTGATTCTGTGTTGGTATTGCCAAAAGTAGATAGTGAGAATTTGCAAATTTTTTCAATGTTAACTCAAATTCTTTATCAAATTGCTATTGCAACCAATGTTGTGCTTAATCTTTAAGGTTTAAAATGAATACTCTTGAAATAGCCAAAGAAGTCTTTGAAAAAGAAGCGCAAGCTATTTTAGATTTAGCTAAAAATTTAGATGAAAATTTCAATCAAGCTGTAAATTTGATGCTAAATACCAAAGGGCGTTGCATAGTCAGTGGAATGGGTAAATCAGGCCATATAGGTGCTAAGATAGCAGCTACTCTAGCAAGCACAGGAACACCAAGCTTTTTTATCCATCCAGGAGAGGCTTTGCATGGAGATCTTGGAATGTTAACTCCTGAAGATGTTTTAATCGCTATTTCAAATTCAGGAGAAACTGAAGAAATTTTAAAAATCATTCCTGCTATAAAAAAGCGCAAAATTCCACTTATAGTAATGTGTGGTAAAAAAAATTCCACCCTTGTAAAGCAAGGCGATATATTTTTAAATATAGCTGTGGAAAAGGAAGCTTGTCCTTTGCAGCTTGCTCCTATGTCTTCGACAACGGCAACTTTGGTTATGGGGGATGCTTTAGCTGCTGCTTTGATGAAGGTAAGAAATTTCAAGCCTGATGATTTTGCCCTTTTTCATCCAGGGGGGAGTTTGGGGCGTAAGCTTTTAACCAAGGTAAAAGATCTTATGGTTTCAAGTAATCTTCCTATAGTGCATCCTGATACTGAATTTAACGATCTTGTTGATGTGGTGACTAGTGGAAAACTAGGGCTTTGCGTAGTACTTGAAAATGAAAAATTGGTTGGTATCATCACTGATGGGGATTTGCGTCGTGCTTTAAAAGCAAGTGATAAACCAAGGTTTGATTTTAAGGCTAAAGAAATCATGAGTACAAATCCTAAAGTAGTTGATGCTGATGCTATGGCAAGTGAAGCAGAGGAGATCATGTTAAAACATAAAATCAAAGAAATTGTTGTATCTAGGGAAAATAAGATTGTAGGTATTATTCAACTTTATGCGATAGGAAATGTGTGAGTAAATATAGTGTTATTGTTCCTGTAGATTTGGATCTTAGACCTTTTGATATACTGAAAAAAGTTAAGAGTATTTTAAAAAGATCTAGCGATAAAGTTGAGATTGTTTTTGGGCATAATGACCGTGGAAGTTTATATGATAAATATCTTAGAAAAATTTGCGCAAAGAAAAGTAATGTAAAATTAGTTTCAGGTAGATTTTATACAAGATTAATTTGTCAGAGCTTACTCAGAAATAGAGCAGTTGAACAGTGTTCTAGCGATTTTATTTATCTTATGGATGTGGATTACTTATTTGATGAAGCATTAAGTGATGGGTGTATTAATGATATAAAAAATGGTAAAAATCCTTTTATAATTTTGCCTTGTTTATATCTTTCAAGGAAAGGTTCAAGGAAGGTTTTTAAATTTAGCAGAGAAGAAATGTTTGAGAAGTATATTTCTTTTAGAAAGGATTTGTTTATTGCTCTTGCAAGTCCTAGCGGTGGAAGTATTTTTATGAAAAAAGAAGATTATTTTGCTGTGGGTGGTTTTGATGAAGATTTTATAGGGCGTGGCGGCGAAGATTTTGAATTCATGATTAAACTTGCACTTTATAAAAATGTAATTAAACCAACTAAGGATTTAATGGTTAATAAATTTTATAAAGCCCCGCTTTTAAGCGAAGGTTTTAGAAAATATCTTACTTTTAATGGTTTGCCTTATTTTTTTGAAAAAAAAGTTGCTTTTCATATTTATCATGGAAGAAATAGACTGCGTGGATATTTTAGGCAGTATGATAAAAATTCAAATCTTTTGCAAGAAAAAATTAAACTTGCTTCTAACTTAGAAGATAATGGAGCAAGTCTGATAGAATTTTATGAACAACTTTGTAAAAAATATAATGTAAGTATAGATAAATATGCTGTTTTACTTGACGCTTATAAACCAAAACTTTTTAGCTTTGAGCGATTTATGTTGTTTTTGAGAAGATTGTAATGATAAGAATTTCTATTCTAATTCCTAGTTTTAATTCAATTTTTTACATAAAAGAATGTCTTGAAAGTGTTATAAATCAAAGCTTAAAGGAGATAGAAATTTTATGTATTGATGCTTATTCTCATGATGGAACTTTGGAAGTATTGCAAGAATATGCTTTAAAGGATAAAAGGATTAAAATTATATTGTCTGATAAAAAAAGTTTAGGTTATCAGATTAATCTCGGTTTAGAGCAGGCTCAAGGTAAATATTTTACTATAGTTGAAAGTGATGATTATGCACATTTGTTGATGTGTGAAAAGCTTTGGGTATTATCTCAAAGTTATGATTGTGATATGATTAAAGCTGATATTATAGGTTTTTGTGATAAAAAGAGAGTAAAAAAATTCCAAAATGAAGCCATTTGTTATGATAAAAATTTATATGGGAAAACCTTGTATTTCGATGATAAAATAGAAATTCTTAAAAATTCTTGGAACATGAATCAAAGTGGTATTTATAAAATGGATTTTATAAGAAAATTTAACATTAGAGCTAATGAAACTTTAGGAGCTTCTTATCAAGATTTGGGACTTTGGTTTTTAATGGTAGTTTTTGCAAAAAATATTTATTTTCATAATGAGGGTTTGTATTTTTATAGGCAAGATAATCCAAATGCTTCGATGCAAAGTAAAGATAAAGTGTATTATGTTTGTGATGAGTATAAATTTATAGAAAATTTTTTAGAATTACATCTTGGAAAAAATCAATATTTTAAAGATGTGTTTCTTTATAGAAAATTTAAAAGTTATTGGTGGAATATTAGACGTATTGATACAAAATATAAACTAGAATTTTTTGAGTATTTTGCTAAGGATTTTAAAAATGAACTATCTTGTTTAAATAGTCAATTTTTTACTCAAGGCGAACTTAAGGAACTTCAAAAAATTATAGAAAATCCTAAAAAATTTTATGATTTTTATAGAAGCCCTTTTTTTAAAATTATTAAATTTCTAGCTCGTACTAAAAATACTTTTAAAAGGTATTTGAATTATGCAAAATAAAAAAGTTGGTATTGTAATTCCTATTTATAATGTAGAAAAATATTTAGATGAGTGTATACAAAGCGTTATTAATCAAACTTACACCAATTTAAGTATAGTTTTGGTTAATGATGGTAGCAATGATAATTCTTTAAGTATAGCAAAAAAATACGCCTTGCAAGATGAGAGAATTATTATAATTGATAAGAAAAATGGTGGTTTATCGAGTGCTAGAAACACAGGGATAGAATTTTTTGCCGATCAATATACATTACAGTTTGAAAAAGAAGAGCAAGAATTGTTAAAATTTCAAATTATTAATGAAAATTATTTGGATATTTGTGGTATTTATAGAAAAAATACTATATTAGATAAAAATTTTGAAATTTTGCAAATTGACTATATTATTTTTTTAGATAGTGATGATTTTTGGAAATCTAATTGTATTGAGGAATGTGTTAAAAGAATTAATAATGTGGATATAGTTTGGTTTGGACATGATTCATTAATTGAGATTCCTTTAAAGAAAAAGACTAAAAATCAAATGCAATTTTTTGATTATAATCAAGAGCAAATTATAACTTCTTTAGATTGGTTAAAACAAGTGAATTCTGAGCATAAACCTTTATTTTGGTTTGCTTGGCAAGGAATGATAAATTTTAGTTTTTTAATGAAAATCAGATTAAAATTTATAAATGGCATTATCCATGAAGATAATCATTTTGGAATTTTACTTTTTTCTATGGCAAAATATATATATGTTTATCCAGAAACACTTTATGTTTATCGTGTGAGATCAGGAAGTATTATGACGCAAAATGAGCGAACAAAAGTAGCTGGTAATTCTTATTTGTATCCTTTATATTTAAAAGCTAATAAAAATTATGAGCTTTTCAAAAGATATCAAGCGGCGTTAAGTTGTGTTTTAAGTTGTGTAAAAGTAGCTGAATTTATAGAAGAAAATAAAGCAGAAAATCTTATTTTAATAGAAACGAAAAAAGTTTTTATACCTATGTTACTAGATAGAGCTGTTGTAATTTTGTTTTTAGAAAAAGATCCTTTAAATTTATTAGCTTATTTAAATTCTTTAGAGCCTTATTTTAAAGAATTTAAACTTAGCGGAGCAGAATCTTTTAAATATGAGTTAAGTTACCGTTTAGGATATCTTTTTTTAAATAATTATAGGAATTTTAAAGGTTTATTAACTCTTATTCCTAAAATGAAAAAAGAAATTCAAGATTATTATCTAGAAAAACAAAATTTCAAAAATAATATAAAATATTTTCCTTTTGTTGAGTTTGTGTCGGAGTTAGATGAGAATCCAAGTTTAAAAAGAATTAAGAATCACTATTCATATAAAGTTGGAAAAATATTTGTATGGATTCTAAAGTGTTTTGACGTGAAATGATTGGTTTTTATGTCATTATGCATTCTGATAAAATTAAAAATTTATTAAAGTATGTTATTTTTATTAATTGAAAATAAAGAGTTTTATATTATAATACCAGATTTGATTGAAAATTTTTAGAAAAGGAGGTGTGTAAAATTATGAAAAATATATTAATTACTGGTGGAACAGGATTTTTAGGTTCAAATTTATGCAAAAGATTGCTTGGTGAAGGCAATAAAATTATTTGTGTAGATAATAATTATACAGGTAAAATGAAAAACATCAAAGAACTTTTAGAAAATGAAAATTTTACTTTTATAGAGCATGATATTTGTGAGCCATTAAAAATCACACAAAAACTCAATCAAATTTATAATTTTGCTTGTCCAGCTTCTCCGCCTGCTTATCAAGGAAAACACGCCATAAAAACAACAAAAACAAGTGTATATGGTGCTATCAATATGCTTGAACTTGCAAAAGAGCATAATGCAACTATTTTGCAAGCTTCAACTTCAGAAGTTTATGGAGATCCACTCATTCATCCACAAAATGAAGAATATAGAGGCAATGTAAATCCTATAGGAATTCGCGCTTGTTATGATGAAGGAAAAAGATGTGCTGAAAGTTTGTTTTTTGACTATCATAGACATGAAGGCGTGGATATTAAAATAATAAGAATTTTTAACACCTATGGAGAAAATATGGATCCAAATGATGGCAGAGTTGTAAGTAATTTTATATGTCAAGCTTTAAGTGGAAAAGATATCACAATTTATGGAGATGGTTCGCAAACGCGTTCTTTTTGTTATGTGGATGATTTAATTGATATTATTATTAAAGTGATGAATTCTTCAAAAGATTTTCAAGGACCTATAAATACTGGCAATCCTGGTGAATTTACCATAAAAGAATTAGCACAAAAAATTATAGAAAAAACAGGTTCAAAATCAAAGATTATTTATAAAGATTTACCATTGGATGATCCAATTCAAAGAAGACCTGATATTTCTTTAGCTAAAGCTAAATTTAATTGGGAGCCAAAGATAAATTTAGATGAAGGTTTGGAAAAAACTATAAAGTATTTTAAAGAAAAAATTACAGAATTTAAAGGATAAAATTTATGAAAGTAGGAATCATAGGAACAGGTTATGTTGGACTTCCAACAGGTGTTGGACTAGCAGAACTTGGCAATGATGTTATTTGTATAGATAGAGAAAAATCAAAAATTGATGCCTTAAATAATGGAATTTTAACAATTTATGAGGATAATCTTGAAGAGCTTTTTCATAAAAATGTAAAAGAAGGTCGTTTAAAATTTACAACTTCTATGCAAGAAGGCATTAAAGATGCAGATTTAGTAATTATAGCAGTAGGAACTCCACCGCACCCAGTTACAAAAGAAGCAGATATGAAGTATATTCATGCGGCTGCAACTGAGCTAGCGGATTATTTAACAGGTTATACAGTAATTGCTACAAAATCTACTGTTCCTGTTGGTACAGGCGATGATATAGAAAGTTTAATTAGTAAGAAAAATCCAAATGCTGAATTTGATGTTCTTTCTTTACCTGAATTTTTAAGAGAAGGTTTTGCGGTATATGATTTTTTTAATCCAGATAGAATTATAGTAGGAACAAATTCACAAAGAGCAAAAGCAGTGATAGAAAAGCTTTATGAGCCTTTTCAAGGAAAAAGCGAATTGCTTTTTGTAAATCGCCGTTCTTCAGAAACTATTAAATACGCTTCTAATGCATTTTTAGCTATTAAAATTCACTATATTAATGAAATGGCAAATTTTTGTGAAAAAGCTGGAGCTGATATTTTAGAAGTTGCTAAAGGTATGGGTCTTGATACTAGGATAGGAAATCGTTTTTTAAATCCTGGACCTGGATATGGAGGTTCGTGTTTTCCAAAAGATACTTTAGCTATGGCTTTTATGGGTAAGCAAAATGATATCGATTTAACTTTAATAAATGCAGCTATTAAGGGAAATGAAGAGCGCAAAAACCATATGTGTGAAAGAATTTTAAATAGCGTTAAGGATATTAAAAATCCAAAAATAGCCGTACTTGGACTTGCTTTTAAAGATGGTACTGATGACTGTAGAGAAAGTCCTGCTGTAGATATTGTTTTTAAACTTTTGGAGCAAAAAGTTCAAATTTGTGCTTATGACCCAAAAGCTATGGATTTAGCTAAGCAAATTTTAGGAGATAAGATTGATTATGCTAATTCTATGTATG
The DNA here is from genome assembly GCF_008000495.1 of Campylobacter sp. 2014D-0258. NCBI lineage: Bacteria > Pseudomonadati > Campylobacterota > Epsilonproteobacteria > Campylobacterales > Campylobacteraceae > Campylobacter > Campylobacter sp. 2014D-0258. The sequence goes on along the minus strand of NZ_VOAR01000026.1, from coordinate 13,149 downwards.
AAGCTATAAAAGATGCTGATGTGATTGCTATACTAACAGAATGGAAAGAATTTTCAAGTCTTGATTTAAAAAAGGCTTGTGATTTATTAAGACATAAAAAAATTATTGATTTAAGAAATTTGATTGATAAAAATGAAGCTGTAAAACTAGGTTTTGAGTATCAAGGTATAGGTAGATGAAAAATATTTTAGTTGTAGGTGGTGCAGGATATATAGGCTCACATACCTTAAAACATTTATTAGATAATAATTACAATTGTATTGTCATGGATAATCTCATCTATGGACACAAACAAGCTATAGACAAAAGAGCTAAATTTATTCATGCAGATTTATTAGATACTTTTTCTTTAACTAGTGTTTTTAAAAAAGAAAAAATAGATGCCCTAGTGCATTTTGCAGCTTTTGCTTATGTTGGAGAAAGTGTTGTAAATCCTGCAAAATACTATCAAAATAATGTAGTAGGAACTATAAATCTTTTAAATGCAATGCTTGAAAATAATGTTAAGGATATAGTATTTTCAAGCACTTGTGCAACCTATGGAGAGCCACAATATACTCCAATTGATGAAAAACACCCTCAAAATCCTATTAACGCTTATGGAAGAACTAAACTTATGATAGAACAAGTTTTTGCTGACTATGAAAAAGCTTATGGTTTAAGGCATATTTCTTTAAGATATTTTAATGCTGCAGGTGCAAGCAAGGATGGACTTATCGGTGAAAGTCACGAACCTGAAACTCATTTAATTCCTTTAGTTTTAAAAGCTATAAAAGGAGAAATTCCTGCTATAAATATTTTTGGAAACGATTATGATACTAAAGATGGAACTTGTATAAGAGATTATATTCACGTAGAAGATTTAGCTTTAGCTCATCGTTTAGCTTTGGAAAATTTACATAAATTTAGTGGTTGTATAAATCTTGGTACGGGAATAGGTACAAGTGTAAAAGAAATTATCAGTGCAGCTGAAGTTGTAAGTGGCAAAAAGTGCCCTATAAATTATGCACCAAGAAGAGAAGGGGATCCTGCAAGATTATACGCAGATAATAAAAAAGCAAAAGAAATCTTATCTTGGGAAGCAAAATACACTGATATTAAAGATATTATTAAAAGTGCTTGGGATTGGGAAAATAATAGAAAGTATTAAAATGAAAAAAGTAAAAAATTTAATTGTAGGTTGTGGGCTTAGCGGGGCGATTTTAGCTGAGCGTTTAGCTAGTAAAGGACAAGAGGTTTTAATCATAGATAAAAGAGAGCATATTGGCGGAAATATTTATGATTATAAAGATAAAGAAAGTAATGTAACCGTGCATAAATATGGACCCCATGTTTTTCACACTAGTATAAAAGAAGTTTGGGAGTATCTAAGTCGTTTTACAAAATGGCATTATTTTATGTATAGAGTAAAAGCTTTTATAGATGGTAAAGAAGTAAATATCCCATTTAATCTTGATACTTTACATAAAGTTTTTCCAGAATATTTAGCCAAAGAACTTGAGCAAAAATTAGTAAGTAAATTTGCTTTTAATTCCAAAATTCCTATTTTAGAATTAAAAAATGCAAATGATAAAGATTTAGAATTTTTAGCTGAGTACATTTATAAAAAAGTTTTTTTGGGATACACCGTTAAACAATGGGGTGTAAAGCCTGAAGAGCTTGATTTTTCAGTAAGTGCAAGAGTTCCTATATACATAAGTCGTGATGATAGATATTTTGTAGATACTTATCAAGCTATACCAAAAGATGGTTATACAAAAATGATTGAAAATATAATCAATCATCCTTTGATAAAAGTACAATTAAATACTGATTTTAAAGACATAAAAAAAGATATAGAATATGAAAGATTATTTTACACAGGAGCGATCGATGAATTTTTTGATTATAAATTTGGTAAATTGCCTTACAGGAGTTTAAATATAGTATTTGAAACTTTTGATAAAGAGTATATGCAATCAGGCCCTCAGATAAACTACCCTGAAAATTACGATTTTACAAGAAGTGTTGAATATAAATATTATCTTGATGAAAAATCTAATAAAACCATACTTTCTTATGAATTTCCTTGTGAGTATGAAGATGGGAAAAATGAAAGATATTATCCTATACCTAATGATGAAAATCAAAAGCTATATGAAAAATATTTAAATGAAGCTGCTAAACTTACAAATGTGTATTTTTTAGGTAGGCTTGGGGATTATAAATATTATGATATGGATAAAACAGTTGATAGAGTGTTAAAACTTGACTTGGGATAAATTAAATAAAAAATTATATTATGGATATTATTTAGGATTCTTGATACTGATTGCACCTTATATCATTAGTATAGTATTAGATAAAAATTGGTGGTTTGAACATACTTTATATATTTATCTTGGCTTTATTGCAATATTAATTTCAGCTATTTTTGATACCGCAAGAATTTTTAAAATATTGTATTTAAAATTTTCAAATTCTAAGTTTGTTAAAGTTTTACTATGGTTTTTTGGTTTATTATTTACCTATATTATCTTTCAAATTGTTGCTGAAAGATTTGCAAGAGAGCATATTTATTATATTGTTGGATTTATACCAGATAATTTTATTTTATCCATAAGAGCTTTAAGTTTATTTTATTCTTTTTTCGTTATTGTAATTTTTATTATTCTCGTAATATATATGCTTTTTATTGTTTTTATAATGATAGATTATTCTAAAACTTTAAAAAATAAATTAGTTGAATATTTTAAATTTGTAAATCAATGGCATATAGTATTTTATATAATAATGGGAATTTTTTCTATCATTTGGGTTATAAGTTTAATGATGGGCAAACTAGCACAGATATTTATTTATATTCCTCACTTAATTTATTATTTAGATTATTATCCAAATAATACCCATATCAATGGAAAAATTTGCAGTAAGGTTGAAGGCGATTTTCATATTAAACTACTTGGAGATAATAAAGTTTCAGTCACTTTAAAAAACAAAGACCAAATTATATTTATTACCAAAGATTGTGATTAATCTTTGGTGATCTTGTGTGTTAATATCTTATTTCCTAAAATATATTTTTATTTATCATTTTAAAACAAACTGTGCTATCAATGTATCTGTTGCACCTAATGATGCTAAAGTTTGCTCATAAGCATTTTGTAAAATAGGATTATCTATAAAATTTCCCCAATGTTTGTGTCCTTGTGGCTTTCCTGTGCTTAACCAATGTAATGTGCTGGATAAAGGATATCTTTGGATACATTTTACAAATTCTACTTTTAAACCCACTTTTTCTCCAAGCTTTCTTAAAGTATGCAAATTATATAAAAACAAATGCCCGCTACAATAAGTAAACTCACTAAATGCTTTATTTTTATAGATGGTAAGTAGTGCATCATTTGCATTAGGAACTTCTATAATTATCTTTCCACTTTCTTTTAAACAAGTAGAAAGTTCTTTTAATATTGCAATAGGATCTTGCAAATGTTCTACTACATGAAAGGCTGTTATAATATCATATTTTACCCCCCCCCCTTTTTTTTTCTCTCTCTCCATAGATTCGCTAATACTTCTATATAAAGGGATATTGTGTTTTTTATAAATAGGTTCTACTTGTTCTTCTAATTCTATTCCTGTTACACTCTTGGCAAATTCTTTAGCTAAACTCAAAAATTGACAATGTCCGCTACCAAAATCCAAGATATCTTTTCCAATGATCGTTTCTTTTAAAAAATCCAATCTAAGTTGCGCCCTCAATCTCCACTCTCTTTCAAGAAATAATATTTGATTTTTTAAGCTATCACTATCTCTTTGTGTTAATTTAAAAAAATCAGCATTCAGCATATTATTTTGTTTATAAAAGTCTTCTCCTATATCTCTTGTATCTAAAAACACCAACCCACACTCATCACATTCTAATATCTCTATATTTGGATTATCTCTTACTTTTCCTTCTCTTTTATGATAATTGTTGCTACCGCATAGATAACATTTCATCTTTACTCCTTAAATTAAATAAACTAAAGCATTAATTTTGTTGTCCATAATATGCATTTTTTCCATGTTTTCTTAAGTAATGTCTATCCAAAATATCTTGAGATAATCGTTTAATATTTGGATTAAGTTTTAAAGTTATATAGTTCATCTTTGCAATCTCTTCTAAAACTACGGCATTATGCACACTGTCTAAAGCATCTTTTCCAAAAATAAAAGGCCCATGAGATCTTACTAATATTGCTGGTGTATGCATAATCTCTTGATCTTGAAGTGCTTTAACTATAACTTTTCCTGTATTTAATTCATAATCTTTTTGAATCTCTTTTTGCGTAAGATCCCTAGTTACTCTGATATTCTCATAAAAATAATCCGCTTGTGTTGTTCCAAAAGGAATAATTTCTTGTCCTGCTTGAGCAAAAGCACTAGCATAAACTGAATGAGTATGTGCTACACTTTTTAGCTCTTTAAAATTTCTATAAAGCTCCAAATGTGTCGGAGTATCTGATGAAGGCTTATAATTCCCCTCTATGATATTACCTTTTAAGTCTACAACCACCATATCTTGCGGTTTCATTGTATCATAAGGTATGCCACTAGGCTTTATTACAACTAAATTACTCTTAGGATCTATTTGGCTCACATTACCCCAAGTAAAAATTACAATTTTCTGAATAAAAAGCTCTATATTTGCCTTACATACTTTCTCTTTTAATTCTTCTAGCATTTTTTATCTCCCTTATAATCTAACAAAAAATCACTCAGTGCAAAAACATCTTTAAAATTGGCTATATGCTGTATATCTTTTAAGTCTTCTGCTGATTTAAACCCAAAACCATAAAGCACCGCTATAAAATCAATATTATTTTCTTTAGCACCTTTAGCATCGGCTATACTATCTCCAATCAATACGCTCTCTTCTTGTTTTGCATTTAAATAATTTAAACATTCCTTAACAATATCTGTTTTTGTTAATTCACCTTTTAAATCACTCCCCTTGGCAAAATCACAAAACTTTAAAATTCCAAATTTTTCTAAGATATTTATTGCATTTTCATGGCTTTTATTTGTGGCTATAGCTATTTTGAAATTTCGCTCCTTTAACCTTTGCAATGATTCTAAAACTCCATTATAATGTTTAGCTTCATAAAGATAATCTTTATAAAATTCTCTAAAGATATTTGCATTTTTTAGTGCTTCTTCTTGACTAAGCCCAAAATATTTTTCAAAACTTTCTTGCATAGGCGGACCTACAAATTTTTTAAGTTTTTCATCATTTGGCATATCATAATGTAACATTTCAATCGTTTTTCTAACTGCTTTAATTACTCCTATATTTGTATCAAGTAAAGTCCCATCAAGATCCCATAAAATATTTTTATATTTATGCATTATTTACCTTGAGTTTTAAAGCATTCTTCAAAAATGCTTGGAGTTATAAAATTTAAATCAATTTCTTTATTTAAACTATTTAATCTATTTTTAATTTTTTGATTATTTTCCAAAGCATTTTGATAACTAGCATTAGTGTTAAGTGCAAAATCAAAATAGCATTCTTCCAAAAATCCATCAAACCCAGCAATGCTAACTTTTCTAATGCCAATATTTATCAATAACTTTAACAACATAATAGTACAATTATCATATAAAACCCCATTTAAAAATGCCAATTTATAATAGTCAAAAACCAATTGCTTATATCCTACTTCATCTTTAATATTAGAAGTAATAATATATTTTCCTTCTTTTAGTTCTTTCTTGAAAAAAGAAAATCTTTTATTGTTGCTGAAAAATGCAAATTTGCATTTAAAACCATCGGTGTAGAAATTTAAAGAAATTACAATAGGCTTATACTTTTCTATATAATCTACAATAACCTGTTTATCATTTTCAAGCGACTTTCCAGGAGCCAATAGCAAAATATTAGCATCTTGCAGTATTTTCTTTAAAATCTCACAACTTTGCCTATCATCAATATTTACATTTTGGAACTTTAAATACAATTCCTCAATATAATTTTTATCAAATGCAGTTTTTTTATGCGGTTCTATTTGAGATAAAATTTGATTAATTTGTTTAGAAGTTATTTTGCCTTTATTCAACAAAAACTCCGAATAATTTCTATGCAAATTATGCTTAGCACTTAAAGCATAAGCAATATTATAGCCCCATTCTTCAATTTTTTTTAGCTTAAGAATATGATCATCAATAGCATCTAAAAGATAATCCACATCATAATTACAAGCAAACTCTTTATTAAGATAACTCGCAAGTAACTCTATACATAAATTCCCTGGTATCCTCCCCATACCGAACAAAGAACCATCACAAGTATGTCGCCTTTTTAAATCTGCCATATTTAAAAAATCTTGCGCTAATGCAAAAGAAGAATTTAAATTTTCATGTAAATGTAAACCTATTACAATGTCAGGATGTAAATTTTTAGCACATAAAGCATATATCCTTATTAGATCTTTTCTATCCATTGAACCAAAAGTATCCACTATAGAAAAAGCATAAGGTTTAATAATATTAACTTTTTGTATGAGTTCTAAAATCTCTTTATCAGAGTATCCCATAATATTAATAGGATTACAAAAAACCTTATATCCTTTTTGTTGCACTTTAGCAATATATTGCAAACCCTCATCAATATCATAATCATGAAAAGTTATTCTTAAGAATTCGATAGTTTTCCCATCATAATTTTCTAGCTTATTAATATCATAGAGGTTATGCAAAATCATAGCTACAAACTGAGAATTTCTTTTGTGTTTTGGTAAAATGTTTGCAATCTCTTTGCAATTATTAAACAGAGTTTTATTTACATCATAATCACAATCTCTCAAAAAACCCACTTCAATCAAGTCAATATTAGCTTCAATTAATTTTCCAATAATATCTTGAATGACATTTAAACCAAATTTCCAATCATTTATATAGCCACCATCTCTCAAAGTACAATCTAAAATTTGCATATTATTCATAAAATCTCCTTAATATTATTAAGCTCATTATTTTTAAATTTTGTTTTTATAATTTCAATAACTTTTTCTAAATCCTTTGGAGTATCAATGGATAAAGACTTAATATAAGATGCTTTTATAGCTTTAAAAACTTTGCCATAATCATTAAATCTTAAAGTATCTATACCTTCTATCGATTCTCTAATTCCCGGTTTTGTATTATTATATAAATCGAGCATTTTTTTGTTATAACCAATAACTCCAATATGTTTGTAGTAATTAAATTTTAAGCTTTTATAAGGAAATGGTATGGGTGAGCGTGACATATATAAAACATTACCATTCTTATCAAATACAACCTTAATATTGCTAGGTTCCATAACTTCAACTGGATTATCCATTTTAACAACCAAATTCGATCCAAATTCAATATCTTGTGGAATTTCATTAGGAATTACCAAATCAATCAAGCAAGCTTCAATCACAGGTTTATCACCATTAATTTGTATATAATAAGTGGCTTCTTCTTTATTGGAAACTTCATAAAGTCTATTAGCTGCTGTTTGATGAGTGGTCTTCGTCATCATCCAAGGTATATCAAATTCATCACAAACCCTAGATATTCTCTCATCATCTGTAGCAACTATTAAGTTGGTAAGTTTTTTAGCTCTTTTAGCTTGTTGATAAACCCACCAAATCATAGGTTTGCCTAAAATATCGACTAAAGGTTTGCCTGGAAATCTTGTTGAACCATATCTTGCTGGAATTACACCTAATATTTTCATTAGGCAACCTTTGATGCTAAAAAGCCATAAGAGTGAGCTAGGTATTGCATTAAGCATTTATTGATCCCCCCCCCCCATAAGCCTATCTTCATCTAGCCAAGCTAATGCTGCTAAATAGTCATATTTCGTATCTATATCTATGGAAGCTTTCTGATTTACTTCAAATCTGTAAGCTTTGGGTCCATAATTATAATGCCATTTTTTCACAGATTCTATTGGGGCAAATAAAATTCCATTTGTGAAAAAATCCAAAGCTGGCAAATATTCAGAATTTTGATGTTTAAGTCCCATTTGAAAATTTATTGGTCCATTCTCATCTAATAGATAATGTTTAAACTTATAAATTGTAATCAAAGAATCATATTCATTTTGTATTATTTCAATATATTTTTCTTTTGTTTGCTTCATAAGATTTTCATCTAAAAAAGGTGAGGTAACACAAGTATATGCCAAATGTCCTTCTTTGATAAGTTCTGTTAAATAAATTAAAAATTCTCCAAAAGGCCTACTTTCATCTGCAAACTCAATAGGTCTTTTTATAGCTTCAACCCCCATATCTCTTGCCATTTGTAGCATTTCATCGCTGTCTGAGCTTACAATAATCCTATCAGCTATATTTGAAGTTTTTACTTGTCTAATTTTTCTTGTAAGCAAATTTTCATTACCAAAAGGTCTTATATTTTTATTTGGCAATCTTGAACTATTGGCTTTCACCGGAATAACTGCTGTAAATTTCATTTCTATCCTTTCTTAAATTTAACTTTTATTTTTTATCTTAATTTCATCTTCCACTTGTTTGAAAACTACACTTTTCAAACATTATCTGTTTTACAATACTTCTTAAAGTACCAAAAAACAATTCTTTGCTTTTATTTAAGATGCAATTTGTGGTATTAGTGTCTTTATTGAAACTATTGTTTAAAGCTTTTAATACACTCACTCTTCTCTCCTTTTTAAAAACTCTTTCTTCATTTTCTTACTTTCAAAATAAAACTTTATATATCCACCTTTATACCAATATTTATCAGCTTGTATCAAAGCTTCCCCTAATTTATAAGTAAAACATTCTTTTTCCTTTAAAGCTTCTTTATAATCTGGATAAGATTCTAAAGGTGGTAAAATAAGTTCTGGATGTTTTTTAATATTTTCTTCATACTTTTTTTGTTCAAGTTTGTGTTTATCTCTTATATAAGATAAAACGAAAGGCATTCTTATATAACCTAGCAAAGACTTTGAATTTTCTATCAAGGTACTTCCAAGTTTATAGGCTAAATGGTTTTGAATTCTTTCTTTGGCTGTTTTGAAATGAAGTTTAAATTCTATGTTTTTAATCTTATTGTCTAAGTTTTGAATGATTTGTTCTTTGCTTTGTAAAGAATGTTGTAAAGTAGAATTTAAAGTGTTGTTTGTATTAATATTTTCTAATGCCTTGTTTAAACTTATATTGTTGTGTAAAGCTAGAGTACTGATTTGTTTTTCTAATTCATTATATAAAGCTACATTTTCTATAGAAAGTTTAATCCCTAGTTTTTGCTCTAGTTCGTATTGTTTAGCTACTAATTCTACAGGTGGAACATCAAGACGATGCATTTTAAGGTTTTTAATCTTTAATTTACCTGCTATGCTTAATTCTTCTAATACTTCAGCTGCAAGATTATAAATATGTTCTGATGGGATGTGGTAATCCCAAATAAAAGGAGATTTTCTATTTGTTTGTTTCATTAAATTTTTATTAAATAATTTTTGAAAATCATTTTGTATTAATGCTTGCGAATAATGAATCCAAGTCAAAGAGATATCACCATAAAATACAACACCTGGTTTTTTATGAAAGTTAAAAGGCACTAAAGCAGTAGTTCCGCTATCGCTTATAGCAATATCACAATCATTACAATAGCAAATCTTAGTTCTATAATCATATCCTGCTAAAGATTTAAAAACAATGAGTTTTTCTTTAGATTTTATTTCACTTAATTTTTCTAAGGCATTAATGTGATTATCATAAGTATTATCTTGACTTTGAAATTCTAGCTCCTTTAATTCATCAAAGTCTAGGATAGAAGTATTAGAATTTGGTATATACTCTCTTTCATGATAATCTTTAGAATTAATACTGTAAATATTATTATAAGAATTTGTATTTATAGAGATATTGTTATATTTTTTTTGTAAAAGTTCTTTTGTGGCATTTACAACTTTATTAAAAAGAATTTTATTTTCAGGAAAATCTTGTCTTTCTCCATCATAAGCTGTCATACCATCTATATAAACTTTTATTTTTTTAAAATATTTATTAAGATGCTTTAATATATTTGCTGTTCCTTGTATTTGTTCTAACCAAGCTCTTCTTTCTCCAGGTAGTCCTAGCCAAATAGTTAAATCATATTCTTGTGTTAAATTATCTTTTTCTACGAGAGTATCATAATCTTCAAGAGATTCTTGGAGGACGAAATTAGATACATTCAAATTTAAAAAATGGTTTATAGGTAAAGGCATAACTGTTGGAAAAATAAAAACTCTGTTATTTGAGCTTTTCGAAATTTTGTTTTTTTTTTGAATAAAAAAAACATTTTTGATAGGGAATTTTTATATTTAAAAAATTAATTGAAATAACATAGCATAATAACATATAAAAGAAGTGAGTAGGTCTTGCATTGCTTAATAAAATTGCAAATTTTTTAGAAATATTATAATTGAATGCATATTCATTTACTAATTTCTGAATTGTATGCATAATATTATTATTGTATCCAGGATTATCTTCAAAAATAGAAAAAACTGCTTGTTGACAAATAACTAAATTTACGCTTCTAAAACACTGTGCAAATATCCAAGGATTTTTATTATTTCTATCTGTCATAAAAATAATATTGAGTACATTTTTGTCAAAATAATTATCAGTTGCCCTAGTAATCACATCATTATATATAGGATGTTTCAGCTCGAAATAATCTTCTTTTATTTTTTCATTCCAAAAATTGATTAATTCATTTACATTATTTTCTTTTTGCCATTTAGCGATATCAGCAACTTCACAATTATATTTTGTATAATCATAATCCTGTATAGAAAAATTATTTTTCCAATCTTTTAATTTTTCTATAAACTCTTGAATTTCTTTACTCATCTGTTTTCCTTCCACTCTCTATAAACACCAGCTACCCTAAATACAAAAGTAAAAGGATGTTTTATAAGCAAATTTCCAAGTTTGTAAGAAAGATAGTTTTGTATTTTTAAGGCTTCTTGATAATCACTATAGTGATTTAATGGTGAAGATTTCAAATTTGGATTTGAATTTAATATAAGTTTAAATATTAAAATTGATATTTTATGTTTTATATATATAAAGATTAAAGTAAAAGGTAGTAAAGGTAGTATAAGTATTTTTAACTTATTTTCTTTTATACTTAATATTTCTTTTCCTAATTTATAAGATAAATGTGTTTTTACCTTTTCTACTGCTCCTTGTGGAGTGAAATTTGTATGATTAAAGCTAGAAATATTTTGAGTGATATTTTTAAATAATATTTCTTCATAAAATGGTGTTTGTCTAGCATAGTGCCACCAAAGGTGAGCGTTTGGTAGATGTGGTGAATTCCAAGGTTTAAAAATATCATTATAATGAATAATATAAGGATTTTTTATCATTTTTAAAGCATCTTTTGTAAATGCCTTTGGAAGCAGTGTCTTAAAATTTGGATATCTTATAGGTAAATTCCAAGTAAAATTCCATCTTGCATCAAGAAAACTTATATCTCCCTCAAAGGCACTATTAATAACATCCTGATCAACTATAGGTGGATGCTCTAAATATTTTAAGGTATCTAAACATTTTTGAGTAAAGTTATTTTCAATACATTTTGAGATATTATAAACCAATACACCTGATTGAATATAATTGCTAATATCTTTAAAAGCTTGTTTTGAATTAATGAAATCAATATAATATTTATCAATATTATTTAAAACAATTAAAATAGCAGTAATTTCCTTGCAGGCTGCGATAGAAGTATTAAAATTATATGAATATAAGTCTTTTAAATCTTTTAAAACCAACATATCACAATCTAAATAAATAATTTTTTTATAGTTTTTAAAAATACTTGGGATAAAAAATCTATAATAGTTGGCTTCTTTAAAATGTGCAGCAACATGAAAATGAACTTGTTTTTTTGCATTATAAATATGAGGACTGATATTAATAAATCTTATAGAAATATTTATATCTTGAATAAAATTTTTTATTTTATCCATATTTTCTTTATTTAATGAGTTATATAATATGCAAATATCATAATTATAGTCTTTACTAGAATTTATTTTAATAGAATGTAAAATTACTGCTAAATAAGGTAAATAATTATCATCGCATGAAAAAATAATAGGAATATTATTATCTGTAAAAGCTGGAGTGATTTCTTGTTGTAATTCATAATTTTTTATATATATTACATTCAATTCTTTTAATAAATACTTTTTTATTTTTATATATGTAAAAAATATACCACATATCCATTCGCCAAGGTAACCAAATACCCTTTGCTCTACTGTATTATATTCACTTATATCAATTTGTTTTCTACATTCAAAAAGAACCCCAAATAAAAATATACAATATTCAAAGAACTCTTCTTTTGGCATAATAAACATATTGCAAAAATATGAATTACTATTGCTGTTGTAGTTTTTAGATGCACTAGAATATTTATTAAATTTTTCATTTATTATATTTAAACAAATATCATAGTCTTTAATTTTTAGAAAATCTCCAACATGCTTATAATGCAAATATGGATTTACATTTTGGGATTTAGAAATTACCCTATTGTAATTTAATATAGTATTTATAATATCTTTTTGATTTAAATATTTATTTTTATCAGAATTATTAACATAATCTAATTCTGGCGTATTAAATTCTTTGCTTATTGGCAAATTGAGTGATTCACTACAAAAATCAAAAATTCTCCTATAATGCATAAACCCTATATAATCAGGATTGCCTAATTTATCATAATTCTTCCAAGCCCAATAAATTCCCGTAAGTTCGCAAAAATATCTATTAAGATGAGAAATATTATCTCCTGTATCATCTCCTATCATATTTTCACACATCCATTCAAAATCCTCTTTAGACATTTCTCCATCTTTTGAAGCTTGTGTAGCTAAAGCTCTTCCTAAATGAATTGGGGTTAAAATATCATCTTTTAGTAAAACTGCTGGTTTATGATAGCCTACTAAAATTTTTACTTTTGGGGTTTTTGTTTCTTCTGTCATATTTTTATCTACCCTTCTTCCACTCTCTATAAACACCAGCTACCCTAAATACAAAAGTAAAAGGATGTTTTATAAGCAAATTTCCAAGTTTGTAAGAAAGATAGTTTTGTATTTTTAAGGCTTCTTGATAATCACTATAGTGA
>NZ_VOAR01000015.1:0-146835 GCF_008000495.1 Campylobacter sp. 2014D-0258 | reverse complement strand
GTATTTGCTTGAGTGGCTGCAAAAGCGTTGATACTTAAGAAGGTAACAATAGAAAGTTTAAAACAAAATTTCTCTATACCCCCCCCCATGAAGTTAAAAAGCTTAATAGCTGGCATAGATGTCCTTGAATATTGATTATTATATTTTAACTATTTAACAATATCTGTAAATATCATTAAAAGTAAGCATAATTATAATTATAATATTCTTAAATATATATTAATTATAAATAAAATATTTAAATAATATTAATAATAAAAAAGTTATTTTTTAATTTTATTTTTATAATATATATTTAATATTATTAAAAAGCTTTATTAAATTAAGATTGGACGGAATTTTTTAATATAAACTAAAAAGCGATATCAAAGAATTTCCGTTGTATAATCTAATGTTTTTTAAATGTAAAATATTTTTTAAGGTAAAGCGATGAAAATGCGTGTGTATTATGAAGATACTGATGCGGGTGGAGTGGTGTATCATAGTAATTATTTAAAATTTTGCGAGAGAGCAAGAAGTGAAATTTTTTTCAATAAAAAAGTAGATATTTTTGATGCGTCTAAGGGACATTTTTTGCTTGCAAAAGCAAATTGCAATTTCTTAAAACCTGCAAAACTTGGAGATATGATAGAGATTAAAACAAAAATTTTAGAAGTCAAAAATGCTTCTGTGGAAATTTTACAAGAAATTTATAAAGATGAAATTTTGCTTTTTAAAATGGAATTAACTTTAGCTTTTATTAAAAACGAAAAACCAGCTAGAATGGATATGCAGTTAAAAAAGCTCTTTGAAGAATTATTTTAATTCTTCAAAGCTTGCTTGTTTGCCTTGCATAAGACGCACTTTGTAATCAACTTGAGAATTTTTGATTTTCTCATCAAATAAACTTTCGCTTTTTTTATTTAAGAATTCGGTATAAAAGTAATCAACTCCTATACTAGTAGCATAAGCAATCCAGTTATAATCTATACTTTGATTAAAAATTTCATTAAGATAGACTAAGTTATCATCGTGGTTATTGATGGAATTAGCAATGATGAAATTTTCTCTATCTCCTTGTTGTGTTAAACTTAAAAATGTTGGATTATAGTTGATTTGAGTGGATAAAAGCACATAAGGATGAATGTTATAAATTCTTAGTTGAGAACTTGCTAGAGCTGTTTTGATCAATGGAGTGTTAAAAAATATTGAGGCATTATTAACTCCGCCTTGTGATCTTAAAAGCCTGCTAAAATCAAGCTTCTCGCCTTCTATGGTATATATTCTAGCATTATTATTTTGAGCAAGAATTCTTGAATTTAGATTGCTTGATAAGGCAGAGCCATCGCTAAATATTGCGATATTAGCATTTGATTTGCTTAAAAGTGTGGCAATTTGAGCATCATAGTCAATACTTCCAAAAATAATATTTTGATTTGAAATTTGTATGTTGTTTTTATGGATAGTTGGTATGAAAATTTTCATATTTCCTGAGTAATTTTTCAACTCATTAGCACCTTTTAGAGTAAATCCAGCTATGGCATACTGATATCCTTGAGCTTGTGCTGCATCAAGTGCGGCTCGGATTTTATCACTATCTTCTGTGCCGGTTAAAAAAACTTTTACTTTGATTTCAGCTCTTTGTCTTAAAAGATAAGCTATACTTGAATTTATTATAGTATTTGAGTAACTTTTTATAGTTTTTTCTGGGATAATTATCGCAAGTTTAACAGAAGTAATTTTTTGAACATTTTTTTCAAAATCAGTAATGGAATTTAATAATTTTGCATAAACATTAGATAAAAATTGATCGTTTTGATCTGCAAATTCACTTAAAAAACTGAGATACAATCTTGATTCTAAAAGATCAAAAAGACAATTTGTGTTGCATTCTTGAACGCTTAATTTAGGATAAAAATTTTCAACAGGTTTTACATCGACTAATTTTTGCTCTTTTGCATTAAGCAAAAAGCAAGATAAGAAAAATATTAGAAATATTTTTTTCATAAAAATCCTTTAATTTTTTTTAAATCTTGTATGAAATTTTTTTCATAACTTGGATTTTTTTCTATAAAATCTAAATCATAACTTGGCATTATGAAAAAATTTTTATAAGCAAAAACTTCACCTTTTAAAATGTGATAATCTTTAAATCCCAAGCTTTTAAATGTGTATTCTCCTAGACAAAGCAAAAAAGCAGGTTGAATCAGTTTTAGTTCGTTCCAGAAAAATGGTAAGCAAGATTGTAGCGAAAAATCATCAAATTTTCCATTACAAAAACATTTAAATAAATAAGAAAAATAAAATTCTTCATCGCAAAGCCCTAAAATTTGATAAATATAGTGTTTTAATTTTTCACCTTTTTTTGAATTAAGTAAAATTCCACTTTCATTTTCACTCTTTTGCCCAAAAACATCAAGAATTAGTAGTTTGGCATTTTTTATCTTAGGTTCCATAAGACTAAATTTTCTTGTTTTGGAAAATTGACATAAGGTGCAAGATGAAACAAGTTGTTTTAATTCTTGAAAATTTTGTACTTGTTCAAAGTGGTTTATATGTGTATCAACAAAGTTAAACCCCATAGCTTTTAAATAATAAAGACTTCTTATCATAAATCACACAATTTTTCTAAATTTTCTCCACTTAGACGATAATTTCTCCATTGTTTAAGATGTTTAGCGTTTAAACTTTCATAAAAATTAATACCTAAAATATTATCATTTAAGCAAACCCAGTCGAGTCTTTTTAAATTTTCTTTTTTGCAAATTTCTCCTAAAAATTTAAACACAGCTTTTCCATAACCTTTTTTACGAAAATTTTCTCGTATATAAATATCTTCAAGGTAAATTCCACCGCTGCCCCAAAAAGACGAAAAAGTATAAAAATAAATCATATAGCCTATAGTTTTTTCATTTTCTTTTAACAAAAAAGCACGAGCAAATTTATTTTTTAGTAAAGAATGTTCCAGTTTTTCTTTCGTGCATTGAAGAAAATCTAACATATCTTCGTATTTTGCAAATTCTATGATCATTTCTTGTAAAATATCTAAATCTTCTTGTCTTAAATCAATAATTTTAAATTTTGACATTTTTAACCTTTTAAAAATAATTTCAAAATTTATCAAAAGAATTTAAAAATTACTCTTAATCAAAAGCAATTTATAAGTAAGATTAAGATAAAATACAAGTTTATTTTATAATTTTTTAAGGAAAAATCAAATGAAAAGAACTTATCAGCCACATGGCACTCCAAGAAAACGTACTCATGGTTTTCGCGTTCGTATGAAAACTAAAAATGGTCGCAAGGTGATCAATGCAAGACGCGCTAAAGGTAGAAAAAGACTTGCTGTGTGAAAAATTTTGATAAATTTAGCACAAACGAGGAATTTTCATCTGTATATAAAGTAGGTAAAAAATGGCATTGCGAAGGTGTGATCATTTTTTATCTGAATAGTTATGAAAAAAAAATAGCAGTTGTTGCTAGTAAAAAAGTTGGAAAAGCAGTGGTTAGAAATCGTTCAAAACGAATTTTAAGGGCTTTGTTTGCTAAGTTTGAAAGATATCTTCAAGATGGCAAATATATTTTTGTAGCTAAAAATGAAATCACTGAACTTTCTTTTTCTAGGTTAGAAAAAAATCTAAAATGGGGATTGAAAAAACTAGAATGTTTCAAATGATATGCCTAAAAATACTCCGTTTTTATCAGAAATTCTTAAGCCCTTTAAAACCCGCTACTTGTAGGTATTATCCTAGTTGTTCTGAGTATGCACTTTGGCAGTTTCAAAAAAAGAATTTTTTTCTAGCTTTTTTTTCTACTTTTTTTAGAATTTTAAGATGTAACCCTTTTTTTAAAGGGGGTTTTGATTATCCTAGAGTTTCTAAAAATTTTTATCCTATGAATTTATGTTTTAAGCCTATATTTTTAGCAAAAAAACAACTTTGTTTTTTATATATACCTTATAAAAATAAAAGTTTTTATCTTATAAAAATCATCTTTAAAAGGACAAATCAGTGAATAATTCAAATAATATTTTTCAGCAAAAGCGTATACTTTTGGCTGTTGTGATTTCTTTTTTATTTTTTGTTGTTTATGATTATTTTTTCATTCCAAAGCAACCTTTAAAAATAGAACAAAATATTACACAACAAAATCAACAAAACACAAGCATAAATAACACTCCTAATATACAAAATACCACCACAAATACTCCAAGTGCAGCTTTAGTTTCGCAAGATAGTGTGATATCTAAGGTTCAAAGCAAGCATTTTGAAGCACAAATTGACTCTTTTGGTAGAATTTCTGCTTTTTATTTGAAAGATAAAAAATACCAAAATGAGAAAGGGGAATTTATAAATCTTGTTAGCAAGGAAAATAGTCCTTATCCTTTAGAAATGCGTTTTAGTGATCCAAGTATTAACTCAGAGGCTTTTAAAATTCCTTATGTTGCTAACTCTAGCAATCTTTTTGTTGATGAAAATGGAAGTCAAGTTTTAAAACTCACTCAAAATCTTTCTGGATTGAAAATCGAAAAAGATATTACTTTTTATCCAAAAGGAAATTATGAGATAGAAGTTAAACTCAGCAAGAATGCAAATTATTTTATAAGTCCAGGATATCGTCCAAATATTGCCGTAGATAGTTATACAGTTCATGGTGCCTTGGTAATGGATAATAAAGAAACCATCGAAACTTATAAAGATGGAGATGTAGAAAAGGATGAAAGTGCTAATAATGTCGTAATGACTTCGGCTTTTGATAGATACTATGCAACTTTCTTTTATAATTTTGATAAACCTTTAAATGTAGCAATCAGCAAAGATGCTAATAAAAACCCTATAGTTTTTGCTTATAGTGATAATGAATTTAAAGCAGGGGGTTATATAGGTTCTAAAGAACATGTGATTTTAAGAAGTATAGATCCACGCCTTGAAGCAGTTGTTGAATATGGTTGGTTTACTTTTATTGCTAAGCCTATGTTTGAGTTTTTGAATTTCTTGCATCAGTATATAGGAAATTGGGGTTGGGCTATCGTTGTGATGACTTTAATTGTGCGTATTATTTTATTCCCGCTAACTTATAAGTCTATGATTTCTATGAATAAACTTAAAGATCTTGCTCCTAAAATGAAAGATATTAGAGAGCGTTACAAAGGCGATCCACAAAAAATGAATATGCACATGATGGAGCTTTATAAAAAACATGGTGCAAATCCTATGAGTGGTTGTTTGCCTATACTTTTACAAATTCCTATTTTCTTTGCTATTTATCGCGTTTTGCTTAATGCTATTGAGCTAAAAGCAGCTCCTTGGGCGTTTTGGATACATGATTTATCGGTAATGGATCCTTATTTTATTTTGCCTATTTTAATGGGTGCAACGATGTTTTTACAACAGCTTATTACACCTATGACTATACAAGATCCTATGCAAGCTAAGATTATGAAATTTTTACCAGTGATTTTTACTTTTTTCTTTATCACTTTCCCAGCAGGACTTACGCTTTATTGGTTTGTAAATAACCTTTGTTCTTTGGTTCAACAATGGGTTATCAATAAAATATTTGCTAAAGAACATCACAAAAAACAAGTGGAGCATGAAAAATGAAAATCGAAGCCATTGATCTTCAAAGTGCCTTAACAGAAGCTTCAAGAAGTTTAGAATGTTCTGTGATGGACTTAGAATATGAGATTATTCAGCATCCAAGAAAAGGTTTTTTTGGATTTGGAAGAAAAAAGGCAATTATAGAGGCTAAAGCAAAAAAAAGGATTTTGAAAAAAAATCCTAAAAAAGAATTTACAAGTTCAAAAAATCACAAACCAGAAACACATGAGCCAAAACAAGAAAACAAGATTGAAATAAAAAATGAAAAAAATAAAAGTCAAAAAGAAAAATACACAGTAAAAAGTGATGAAATTTTTGATAGTTTTCATCGAGAAAGCAAAGGAGTGCGTAATACTCAGGATATTTTAGATGAGATTCGTATTCAGCTTGTAAAACTTTTAGAAAGCTCCCAGTTTAAAATAGAGCTTAGTGAACTTAGAATGTATGATGAAGATTGTGTTTTGATTCGATTGGATGGGGAAGATGCTGCTTTGATGATAGGCAAAGAAGCGCATCGTTACAAGGCTATTTCTTATCTTTTGCATAATTGGATCAATTTAAAATATAATCTTTTAGTACGCCTTGAGATCGCTCAATTTTTAGAAAATCAAATTCAAGGTATGCAGCTTTATTTACAAAGCGTGATTGAAAAAATTAAAATTCATGGACGCGGACAAACCAAACCTTTAGATGGGGTTTTGATAAAAATTGCTTTAGAGCAGTTAAGATCTGAATTTCCAGATAAGTATGTAGGAATTAAGCAAAATAATGATCAAAGATTTGTTGTAATAAACGACTTTTTCAAAAAAGATGAGTGATACTATAGCGGCTATTGCCACAGCTCATGGTGTGGGTTCGATTTCTATTGTAAGATTAAGCGGTGAAAGGGCTTTAGAATTTGCCTTAAAGCTTAGCCACAAAACCAAACTTACCCCGCGCCATGCTACTTTTACAAAACTTTTTAATCAAAATAATGAAATTATCGATGAAGCTATAATGATATATTTTAAAACCCCTTATAGTTTTACAGGGGAAGATATAGTAGAGTTTCAAACTCATGGGGGATTTAGTGTGAGTGAAGTTTTACTCGAAGAACTTGTGAGTTTAGGGGCGAGACTTGCTTTAGCAGGGGAATTTAGCAAAAGAGCGTGTTTAAATGGCAAAATGACTCCTTTAAAAGCCTTAAATATACAAGATCTCATACTTTCAAAATCTGCACTTGCAGCTAAAATTATAGCACGCAACATGCAAGGAAACTTAGGAGAACTTTTAGAAAAAATTCGCACAGATTTGGTTAAAACCTTAGCTTTTGTAGAAACTAGCATTGATTATGCTGATGATGATTTACCTTCTGATTTATTAGAACAAATTTCTACTATATGTGAAGAAAATTCTAAAATTTTAAAAGAAATTTATACACTTTCTCAAAGTAAAAAAGGACTTATAGAAGGTTTTAAAATCACTATTGTAGGTAAGCCAAATGTAGGCAAATCTTCGCTTTTAAATGCCTTGCTTTCTTATGAAAGAGCTATTGTTTCAGATATAGCAGGCACCACTCGTGATACTATAGAAGAGAGCTTTAAATTAGGAACGCATTTATTGCGCATTATAGATACAGCGGGTATTAGAGAAAGTAAAGATACTATAGAACAAATCGGCGTAGCTTTAAGTAAAAAAAGTTTAGAAGATGCAGATATTATTTTAGCAGTCTTTGATGCTTCAAGAGTGCAAGATAAAGAAGATGGGAAAATTTTTGAATTGCTAGCAAATACTGATAAAAAAATCTTTTGGATTTTAAATAAAAGTGATTTAGAAAATGTTTTCAAAAATACTCAAAATAAAAATTTTATCAAGCTTAGTGCTCAAAAAGACATCACTTTGTTAAAAGAAGAATTGCAAAATTATCTTAATTCTTTTGATAGTGAAGGTATTATGGTAAGTTCTTTAGATCTTATTAATGCTTGTAAAATTTCAAGTGAAGCGATTTTTAGAGCTAAGGGGCTTTTAGAGGAAAGTTCTTTAGAACTTTTTGCTTTTGAACTTAATTTAGCTATTAATGAACTTGCAAGATTTACCAAAGATTTTCAAAGAGATGAAATTTTAGACGAAATGTTTGGTAATTTTTGTTTAGGAAAATGAAAGGATAGAAATGGATAAAGAAACCATAAAAGCACACAAAATTAGCGATGAAGAATATGCACAAATTTTAGAAATTTTAGGACGTGAGCCAAATTTATTAGAGCTTGGGGTTATTTCTGCGATGTGGAGTGAGCATTGCTCTTATAAATCTAGTAAAAAATATCTTAATGGTTTTCCAACTAAAGCACCTTGGGTGATTCAAGGCCCAGGTGAAAACGCAGGGGTTATTGATATCGGGCAAGGTATGGCAGCAGTTTTTAAAGTAGAAAGTCACAATCACCCTAGCTTTATTGAACCTTTTGCAGGTGCGGCTACAGGAGTAGGGGGAATTTTACGTGATGTTTTTACTATGGGTGCAAGAGTGGTTGCGGGACTAAATTCTTTAAAATTTGGCGATATTCATGATGAAAAATGCGGCAAACATCAAAAATACCTTGTTAAAGGCGTGGTAAATGGAATTTCTCATTATGGAAATTGCATGGGTGTACCAACTATAGGCGGAGAATGTGCTTTTGATGAGTGTTTTAATGGAAATATCTTAGTTAATGCCTTTGCTTTAGGGATTTGTAAAAGTGAAGATATCTTTTATGCTAAGGCTGAAGGTGTAGGAAATCCTGTGATTTATGTGGGTTCAAAAACAGGGCGTGATGGACTAGGTGGGGCGGTTATGGCAAGTGATAGCTTTAATGAAGAAAGCAAATCCTTGCGTCCTACGGTGCAAATTGGCGATCCTTTCAGTGAAAAACTTCTTATGGAAGCTTGTTTAGAGCTTTTTAAAACTGATTATATTGTGGGTATTCAAGATATGGGTGCTGCAGGGCTTACTTCAAGTTCTTTTGAAATGGCAGGAAGAAGTGGCAGTGGCATGAAACTTTACTTAGATAAAACTCCTATGCGTGAAAGCGGTATGACTCCTTATGAGTTAATGCTTAGCGAGTCTCAAGAAAGAATGCTTATTTGTGCGAAAAAAGGCTATGAAGATAAGGTTATAGAAATTTTCAAAAAATGGGATTTAGATGCTGTGGTTATGGGTGAAGTTACCAATACAGGAAAAATGGAGCTTTTTTGGCATGATGAGCTTGTAGGACTTATTCCTATCGAGCCTTTAAGTGAAAAAGCGCCGATTTTAAGTCGCCTTACAAGCGAGCCAAAATATTTAAGTGAAATTAAAGACTATAAATTTGAGTTAAAATCAAGCGTTCAAGAGCTTTTTATACAAATGCTTCAAAATGAAAATATTAATAATAAAGCTTTTATTTATGATCAATTTGATTCAAGCGTGCAAACCAATACCATAAAAGCTGATGGAAAATTAGGTGCTAGTGTTATTCGTATCAAAGAAAATGGTGCAAGTGTGGCTATGGCTATAGAATGTAATTCACGCTTAAATTATGTAAATCCTAAAATAGGAGCAGCTTTAGCAGTAGCTTCTGCAGGAAGAAAGGTTGCTTGCACAGGAGCTAAGCCTTTGGCAATAAGTGATTGTTTAAATTATGGAAATCCGCAAAATCCTGAAGTGATGTGGCAATTCGCACAAGGTTGCGAAGGTATTAAAGAAGCTTGTAAAGAGTTAAATACCCCAGTAGTCAGTGGCAATGTTTCACTTTATAATGAGACTGAAGGCGTAAGTATTTATCCAAGTCCTACTATAGTAAGCGTAGGGGTTTTAGAAGATGCAAATAAAACCTTAAAAGCTAGTTTTGAAAAAGAAAATTTAAGCGTTTATCTTTTGGGTGAAAGTTTAGGAGAATTTGGTGGATCTATGGTAATGAAAATCCAAGATAAAAAAGTATCAGGAAGTCTTAAAGAGCTTGATTATAAAGCTGAACTTGCACTTTGGGACTTGCTTTATAAAGCCAATCAAAATTCTTTACTTGAGTGTGCCAATAGCGTAGGAATAGGGGGTATTGCTATGACTTTGGCAAAAATGTTTGCTATTTCTAGTGTGGGTGCAAATTTAACGAGTGGTTTTGATGATGAAAAAATGATTTTTGATGAAAGTGCAAGTCGTGCTATAGTAGGGCTTAGTAAAGAAAATGAAGAAGCTTTTTTAAATTTAGCTAAAGAATTTGGAGTAAAAGCTTATAAATTAGGTGTGAGTACAAGCCAAAAACATTTTAAACTTGATAGCATTGAGTTAAGCAAGGCTGAACTTGATAAGCTTTATTTTGAAAGTTTTAAAGAGCAAATCCAATGACTTTAGTTTTAATTATACTCGTTGTTTTGGTGTTTTACTGGTATTATAAAACTTGGGGAAAACAGGATTTTTTAAACTCAGCTACAAGAGGAGCTAAAGGCTTTGCTAAGGGTTTTGCTCGTGGGGTTATGGAAGAAAGAATGGATGAGTTTAAAAGGCGTATGAATTACTATGTTATCGCACTTTTGGCAAAAATTGCAAAAAGCGATGGCAGAGTAAGTGAAAATGAAGCTGAAATGATCAAAGATCTTTTAGATGCAAATGCCAAAGATGAAAAAGAAAGAGCTTTTTTAAAAGCAAGTTTTAACGAACATAAAGAAAATTTAAGCGATGCTTTTTATGTGGCAAAAGATTTTTTAAAAGAAGTGCCTTTACCTAAAAATGAGCGTTTTAATGTCTTGCGTGTGCTTGTTTTTATGGCTTTAATCGATGCAGATTTTAATGCTAAAAAGCGTGAAATTTTAGAGCAAATCGCTAAAGCCTTTGATATAGCAAAAAGCGAATTAGATGCTTTTATTGCAAGTCTTTCAAATTTAAAAAGTTCTAAAAAAGAATTAAGTCTTGATGAAGCTTTTGCTATTTTAGAACTTCCAAATAATGCGGATTTAAATGCGGTAAAAAAACAATACCGCAATTTAGCAAAAAAATACCATCCTGATATTTTAAATGCAAACAATGTTAGCGAAGAAGAGCTTAAAATCGGCGTAGAGAAATTTCAAAAAATCAACGAAGCTTATGAAAAAGTTAAAAAACATTTAGAAAGGTAAAAATGAGAGCATTACTTAGTGTGAGTGATAAAGAAGGCATAGTAGAATTTGGCAAAGAGCTTGAAAATTTAGGTTTTGAGATTCTTTCAACTGGGGGGACTTTTAAGCTTTTAAAAGAAAATGGAATAAAAGTTATAGAAGTGAGTGATTTTACAAAGAGTCCTGAGCTTTTTGAAGGGCGTGTGAAGACTTTGCACCCTAAGATTCACGGTGGGATTTTGCATAAAAGAAGCGATGAAAATCATATCAAACAAGCAAAAGAAAATGAAATTTTAGGCATTGATCTAGTTTGTGTAAATTTATATCCTTTTAAAAAAACTACCATTATGAGCGATGATTTTGATGAAATTATAGAAAATATCGACATAGGCGGACCTGCGATGATAAGAAGTGCAGCAAAGAACTATAAAGATGTGATGGTGCTTTGCGATCCACTTGATTATGAAAAAGTGATTGAGACTTTAAAAAAAGGTCAAAATGATGAGAATTTTCGTTTAAATTTGATGATAAAAGCTTATGAGCATACAGCAAATTACGATGCTTATATTGCAAATTATATGAATGAACGCTTTAACGGAGGTTTTGGAGCGAGTAAATTTATAGTAGGACAAAAAGTATTTGATACAAAATATGGAGAAAATCCACACCAAAAAGGGGCTTTATACGAGTTTGATGCCTTTTTTAGCGCAAATTTCAAAGCCCTTAAAGGCGAAGCAAGTTTTAACAATCTAACCGATATTAACGCAGCTTTAAATTTAGCTAGTAGTTTCGATAAAGCTCCAGCTATTGCTATAGTAAAACATGGAAATCCTTGCGGTTTTGCTATAAAAGAAAATTTAGTACAAAGCTATATACATGCTTTAAAATGCGATAGCGTCAGTGCTTATGGAGGAGTGGTTGCAATCAATGGAACTCTTGATGAGGCTTTAGCAAATAAAATCAATGAAATTTATGTAGAAGTAATCATTGCAGCCAATGTAGATGAAAAAGCTTTAGCCGTGTTTGAAGGTAAAAAACGCATTAAAATTTTCACTCAAGAAAGTCCGTTTTTAATCCGCAGTTTTGATAAATATGATTTTAAACATATTGATGGGGGTTTTGTATATCAAAACAGCGATGAAGTAGGCGAAGATGAGCTTAAAAATGCAAAGCTTATGAGTCAAAGAGAGGCAAGTAAGGAAGAATTAAAAGATCTTGAAATCGCTATGAAAATAGCAGCATTTACCAAATCAAACAATGTTGTTTATGTAAAAAATGGCGCTATGGTGGCTATAGGTATGGGTATGACAAGTAGAATCGATGCAGCAAAGGCAGCAATCGCTAAAGCTAAAGAAATGGGACTTGATTTGCAAGGTTGCGTTTTAGCAAGTGAAGCCTTTTTTCCTTTTAGAGATAGCATAGATGAAGCAAGTAAAGTAGGGGTTAAAGCTATAGTAGAACCAGGCGGAAGTATAAGAGATGATGAAGTGGTAAAGGCGGCTGATGAGTATGGTATGGCGCTTTATTTTACAGGAGTAAGACATTTTTTACATTAAGTTTAATGGAATGTTATGTTTTTTACACATAATTCAATAAAAATTAAATAAATTATGTGTAAAATATTTCCGAAAAATTTTATTTTTAGGAAACTATGATGTTTAAAACTATAGGATTTAAGGTTTCTGCTGCAATTTTTGTGGTGTTGCTTATAAGTTTTATTGTAATGCAAGTGATTTTAAATTTGGACTTTAAAAATACTGCCAATAAAATGAGCAGGGCAAATTTAGATACCGTAAGTACTTCTGTTTTTCAAACAATGAGAATGGCTATGAATTTAGGAGATCCTGAAAAAATTAAAGAAGCCATTGAAGATGCAAAAAGTATAGAGGGTATTAGTGATATTAAAATTTATCCTTCAAAAGATACTATAGATCTTTTTGAGATGAAAGCCCCTCAAATTTCAAATGATAAGCGTATTATAGAACAATTTTCAAATCCTAAAATTCAAGCTTTAGAAGAAAATGTAAATGGTGTTGTGCATTTAAGATTGATACGCCCTTTGATTGCAGATGAAAGTTGTGTTGCTTGTCATGCAAATGCTAATGTAGGGAGTGTGATAGGGGTTATGGATATATCGCATTCTTTAGAAGGTGTTCAAAAAGATATAAGTAAAACCAGTCAATCTTATATTATAATATTTACTATTGCTTTGATTTTTACCCTTTGTGTGGTTCTTTTAATGCTTAAAGTTGTCGTTGGAAAGCCTGTTTTAGAGCTTTTAAATCATGCTAAAGAATTAGCTCAAGGAAGCGGCAATTTAAAAGCTCGTATTTCAGTTAAAGGTCAAGATGAAATTGCTTTAGCTTGTGGATATATCAATCAATTTATCGAAAAAACTCACAAGGCGGTTAGCGGTGCAAGTCATAATTCAAAAAATGTAGAAAAACAAAGCAATCTTTTAAATTCAAATGCTATTTCTTTAAGTGATATCAGTTCACAAAGTCATAAGCAAATAGATCAAAGTTTTAAACTTGGTGCAAATGTTGGCAATGAACTTGGAGAACTTGCTAGTTTGTCAAATAAGGCAAATAGTGCCAATGAAAAATCCTTTTTATTATTAGAACAAATGCTTAAATCTTTGTTTAATGTTGCTAATAAAGTATCAACAGTATCCCAAAATGAAAATGAATTGGCTAAAAAAGTTGAAAACATGGTCAATCAAGCAGGTAATATACAAAAAGCAACTCAAATGATGGATGAGATCGCAGATAAAACCAATTTACTATCCCTAAATGCTGGCATAGAAGCAGCTAGGGCTGGTGCCTTTGGACGAGGTTTTTCTGTAATTGCTGAGGATGTTAGGCAGTTGGCTCAGAACAGTGAAGAATTTTTGGGAAATGTAGCTCAAATTACAAAAGAGCTTTTGCAAAGTATTAATGAGGTTAGCGCAGAATTAAAGAAAAATGCTCAAAGTGTACAAGCTTTAAATGATGACACCGCTTTATTGGTTGATGATGCTAATGAGGTTAAATTATGTAACGAAGATGCTAGGGCTTTGGTAACTCAATGTACTGAAAAAATAAAAATTTCCCAAGAGAATATACAAAATTTACTTTCTCGTATGCAAGAAAATGTTGAAGTAAGTGAAAAGAATGAAGAAATTTCTAAAATTCTGCTTCAAGTTGCAGATGAGTTAAAAATAGTGTGTCATAATCTCGAAAGCGAACTTAACCAATTTCAAATTTAAAGGAATAAAATGAAAAAAACGCTTCAAATTGCTTTAGCTGCAGCTTTTTTTGCAGGTTGTGCTAGTACTTCTGTTACTTCATCTACTTCTAAAGGTAATAATGAACTTGTGCAAAATCAGCTTTTCAAAATAGAAAAAATTATAGTTAATGGTAAAACTTTTGATCCAAAAAACGCAGAGGAAAGTCCAAATATCAGTTTTGAAAATAATAAATTTTATGGTTATTCAGGATGCAATCGTTTTTTTGGTTCTTACCAAACTAAGGCGGATACTTTACAAATCGAAGGTGATCGCGTAGCTTCAACTCAAATGCTTTGTCACCCAATGGATGTAATGGATTTTGAAAATTCTTTCCTTTCAAATTTCAAAGGAACTTTTAAAATTTCAAATGAAAATGGAAAACTTGTTTTAAGCAATGATGAAATGAAAATCTTTTTTAAATAATACCCTAAAGCCTCGAAATATCGAGGTAATCTTCTTAAATTTGACAAAAGTCTAAAAAATGATACAATTATAATTTTATTATCAAAAAAGGTAGTTAAATGATAAAATCAATTCCTGAATGGAGTGAGCAAGAATACCTCATGCTTTCTTTACCCCATGAAAAAAGCGATTGGAATCCCTATTTAGAGGAAATTTTGCAAAGTTATAAAGAATTTGTAAAAGCAGTGAGTGAATTTCAAAAAGTTTTACTTATAGCTCCTAAACAGAGTGATTTTGAAAATTTTAAAGATATAAAAAATATAGAGTATTTTAAATGTGATACCAATGATACTTGGATACGTGATTTTGGAGCTATAGATATAGTGGAAAATGGTCGTTTAAAGGCTCTTGATTTTACTTTTAATGCTTGGGGAAATAAATTTCAAAGCGAGCTTGATAATGCTGTAAATTCTAAGCTTTTTAAAGAAAAATTTAAAGAGGATCTTAAAAAGGTTGATTTTATTTTAGAAGGAGGAAGTATTGACTTTAATGGAGATGGCGTGATGCTTACAAGCTCTCATTGTCTTTTAAATGAAAATAGAAATTCTCATCTAAACAAAACCCAAATTGATATAAAATTAAAAGAAATTTTTGGTTTAAAACAAATTATTTGGCTAGAAAATGGTTTTATAAAAGGTGATGATACAGATCATCATATCGATACCTTAGCAAGATTTATAGATAAAAATACCATAGCGCATTGTATTTGTGAAGATGAAGAGGATGAGCATTATTTGCCTTTGCAAAAAATGAAAGAAGAGCTTAAAAAAACAGGCTTTGATTTAATAGAACTTCCTATACCTAAGCCTTTATACTATGAAGGAAGAAGATTGGGTGCAACTTATGCGAATTTTGTTTTTATAAATAATGCTTTAATTGTGCCTTTTTACAAGGATAAAAATGATGAAATCATAGCTAAAAGACTTTCTAAAGCTTTACCTAATCATAAAATTATAGGAGTAGATGCAAGAGTGTTTTTACGACAAAACGGTTCTTTGCATTGTTCTTGTCAAAATCGTTTCAAAGGTTTAAGATGAGTTTGCAAAAAAAAGCAACTCTTGTAGCAAGTTTATGTGCTATTGTTTTAGCCTTGGTTAAATTTATAGTAGGCTTAACAAGTGGTTCTGTTGCAGTACTTTCAAGTGCGATTGATTCTTTAATGGATTTTGCTATTTCTGCTTTTAATTTTTTGGCTCTTAAAAAAAGCTCACAAAAGGCGAATGAAAATTATAATTTTGGTTTTTCTAAAATTGAAGCTTTAATGGGTTTGTTAGAAGGTGTTTTTATAGTTGGCGTGGGGATTTTTATTTTTTATGAGAGTATTTTAAAGATTTATTATAAAGAAGAAATTAAAGATTTAAATTCAAGCATCTATGTGATGATTTTTGCTTTAATTATGACTTTTTTTCTTGTACTTTTTTTAAATTATGTAGCTAAAAAAACCAAAAGTTTGATTATAGAAAGTGATGCTTTGCATTACAAAACAGATTGCTTAACCAATGCTTGTACTTTAGGAGCTTTGGTTTTGATTTATTTTACAAATTTACATATTATTGATGCTATTTTTGGGATAGTGATCAGTCTTTATACGGCGTTTTCTGCTTTTAAAATCATTAAAAAAGCTTTGGCTTTTTTAATGGATGAGGCTTTACCTAAGGAACAAGTGGATAAAATTTGTACTTTGATTTCTAATAATCCTGAAATAATTTCCTATCATGAATTAAAGACGCGTAAAACTCCAAGTTGTAATTATTTAAGCGTACATTTGGTTTTTTGCCCTATAATTTCGCTTTTAAATGCGCATAAAATTTCAGATGAAATAGAAGAAGGTGTGCGTAAGATGTTTGAAAATGAAAAATGGGATATACAAATTCATCTAGATCCTTATGATGATGCAGAACAAGAAAGGCAAAGACAATGAAAATTGCTTTAATACAACAAAAATTTCATTCAAATAAAGAACAAACTATAAAAAAAACTTGCGAATTTATAGAAGAAGCCTCTAAACAAGGAGCTGAGCTTGTTTGTTTGGGAGAACTTCATCAAAGTGAGTATTTTTGTCAAAGTGAAAATGTGGATTTTTTTGATTATGCTAATGATTATGAAAAAGATGTGAAATTTTGGGCAAATATAGCTAGAAAAAATCAAATAGTGCTTATTACTTCATTATTTGAAAAACGAAGTGCCGGACTTTATCATAATACTGCAGTGGTTTTTGAAAAAGATGGTTCTATAGCAGGCAAATATCGCAAAATGCACATACCTGATGATCCTTGTTTTTATGAAAAATTTTATTTTACTCCTGGAGATTTGGGTTTTGAACCTATAAATACAAGTTTAGGTAAGCTTGGAGTGCTTATTTGTTGGGATCAGTGGTATCCTGAAGCAGCAAGAATTATGGCTTTAAAAGGAGCTGAGATTCTTATTTATTCCACGGCAATTGGTTGGTTTGATAAGGATAAAGATGAAGAAAAACAAAGACAGCTCAATGCTTGGCTTGGCGTACAAAAAGGACATGCTATAGCTAATGGCTTATATGTAGTAGCTATCAATAGAGTAGGTTTTGAAAAAGATGTAAGTGGGGTAGAAGAGGGCATTAGATTTTGGGGAAATTCTTTTGTTTTTGGCCCTCAAGGTGAAGAACTTTGTCTTTTAGATTCTCAAAACGAATGTGTAAAAATCATAGAAATAGATAAAAAAAGAAGTGAAAATGTACGTCGTTGGTGGCCTTTTTTGCGAGATAGACGCATAGAATATTTTGCAGATTTAACTAAAAGATTTATTGATTAAATCAATAAATCTTACTTGTTTTGTATATTTTCAAGATAGCTTTTTATTTGCTCTTTTTCTTGTTCGTTTAAATTTATAAAACTTATTTCTTTAAGTCTTGATAAAAGCAAATTATCTTCTAAAATTTCATTTTTTCCTATTTCTAAAGAAGTGATGACACTAGAACTTATGAGAAGTCTTTGGGTTGCATCTTTTCTTAAGCCCCATATATTATGTATGGCAATATTATTATCTGTAATTTGTCCTGTATAAAGCATAATATGTCCAGGTAAATAAAGTAAACTAAGATAAGCTTTCCCAAAGCGGTTTAAAAAATCTTTTTTTTGAGAATTACTAAGAGTGCTTATATCAAAATGATTAAAAGAATTTTTTTGTGCAGCTGAATTTCTTGGTAGATAAAGTCCAAAAGCTGAAAAGATATCACGAGTTAGTAAAGAACAATCTCTTTCAAAATTATAACCGCCCCAGCCATAAGGCAAATTTAAAACTTGTGAAAGTTGATTTTTTAAATTTTTATCATTGAATTGTAAAGGAAATTTAGATACATCTTTTTTAGAAATTTTATATTTTTTAGAACCTATTTTTCCATAAAAATAGTTTTTATCTTCTTTGTAGTAAGGATAAATAGCGCCAATTCTACTTTCAAAGAAAAATTTACCATCCTCGCTATAGATAGGAAATTTTTCTTTTAGTGGTGTGATAAAGTTGAGATTTTCATAGATTTTCGCTCTATCGTTTGAGAAAAATTCCAAATTTTTACTTTCAACAAATCCAAATCCAGCTTCACCTAAAACAAAAGCATAACGCTTATCTTTGCTAAAATGTGAAATTAAGACAGGGGTTCCAGTATTTAAAATGCCATCGCTTGCATAGTCAAAAGGAATTCCTTCATTTTCAAAAAAAGGATTTTTTAAGATAGCTCTTTGGGTTGGAAGATTTTTAATGATTGTATTTTGGATAATTAAAGCTTTTTGATTAAGTTTGCCAAATTCTTGGATATTTGCGTTATTTGTAGCGTTTTTAAACCATGAAAGTGGAATAATTTGTTTATTGAAAAAATAATAAGTATTTTTTGAATTTAAATATAAGGGAAAGGACCAAAAAATATTTTGTCCTTTGTAATTTTTAAACGAATCATGCCAAGGGTTAAAGAAATATTTTTTATATCGTTTTGCATCAAAATTAATATCGTAAGCAAATTGTGGCAAAATGCTTACATTTTGTTCGTATTCAAGTTTTGCATAATGTTGATTTTCATTTTTTTGTTCTAAATTTTCATGATGAAGTGAAGTTAAATTTTTTGTTGAACAAGCTGTTAAAAATAGCACTATAAAAGTAAAATATAAACAAGATTTCATAATCAACCTTTTAGAAAAAATAGTTATAATTAAAGCCAAGGAAATATAATGCTTGATAAACTAGAAAAAATTTTAGCTTATGATAATGTTTTTTTAAGTGGTGGTGCTGGAGTTGGTAAAAGCTTTTTGACAAATGAGCTTATCAAATCTTATAGAAAACAAAAAAAATTAGCCATAGCTCTTGGTTCTAGTGCTCTATCGGCGTTTAATATAGGCGGTGTTACCTTACACAGCTTTTTTTGTTTAGGGTATTGTGATGATATGATGAAATTAAGCGCATTGGATCGCAATCAAAAACAAAAAGAAAAATTAACAAAACTTAAAGAGCTTTTAAAAACGATTGAGCTTATTATTATCGATGAAATTTCCATGGTTAGTGCAAATGTTTTTGAAATGATAGGCTTTAGACTTAAAAATTCTCAATTTAATGGAAAAATTTTAGTTGTTGGAGATTTTTTTCAATTGCCTCCCGTAATTAAAGAAAAAAAAGAAACTTTATTTAACCATTCTTATTATGCTTTTTCTTCATTTTTTTGGCAAGATTTAAATTTTAAGAATATTAAACTTTCTCAACCTAAAAGAACGCAAAATATGGAATTTTATAACCATTTATCTTTGATTAGACAAGGTTTTTTAGATGAAAAAATTTTAAGCTTTTTTGAATCTTTGCGAATTGATTATAAAGAATTGGAAAATTTAGAAGATGATTATACTTTACTTTGTGGTATCAATAAAAAAGTAAACAATATTAATCAAGAAAAATTAAGCAAACTTGAGACCCCACTTGTATGCTTTAAAGCTCAGGTTAAAAAAGAAGATAAGAGAATAAAAGATGAAGAACTTGATTCTTGGGTTGGAAGCTTAAATATATTGGAAGAATTAAATATTAAAATAGGCGCTCGTATTATTTTTTGTGTAAATAATTGGGATAAGAATTATTATAATGGAGAGCAAGGCATTATAGAAGATATTCTTTATGAAGAGGAGAAAATTTATATTAGCATTATTAAAAATAATGGGATGAAAATTTTACTTGAACCTTATACTTTTTTCATGGAAGAACTTGAGCAATCAGGTAAAGATTTTGTTGTTAATATTCTCGCAAGTGTTACACAGTTTCCTATTAAATTAGCTTATGCTATTACTATACACAAATCACAAGGTATGAGTATTGAAAAATTAGTGTGTGATATTGATCATATTTTTGAAAATGGACAGCTTTATGTCGCTCTTTCTCGTGCTACAAATCCAAATACTTTAAAAATTTATTCTACAAAAAAGATAAATTTTGGATTTTATTTTGCTAATATTTTAAAAATAGATTCTAATGTGATCGAATTTTATAAAAAACATAATTTTTTAGATCTTGAAATACAAGAACAAATCATTTAAAGGCATTAAATGAAAAAAATATTTTTAAGTGTTTTTTTGGCTTTGAGTTTAAATGCTCAAAATCTTGAAATAGATAAAATAAGAACAGATTTGTATTCTAAAAGTGGGGCAAATGTTCTTAAAAAAGTTGAAATTTCTTTGGAATTTGATGGGAATAATTTAAAAGAAAATGAAAATAAGTTGATTGATGCTGTAAATACAGTAATTTCAGGGTTTTTTTACGAAGATATTTTTACAGAAATTGGAAAAAATAATTTTAAAAAAACTTTAGAAAAATTTTTAGATAAGAAGTATAAGATTAAATTAGATGATATATATATCATATCTTTAAGCGGAGTGGAAAAATTTGATTTAGAGGAGTTTAAACGCTTTTTAGAAAGCACTGAGGCTAAAGAGAAAGGTATGGGCAGTGAGGTAAAAAAAGCACTTGAAAACTTAGAAGTTCCTAAAACTCAAGTTCCTGGTGTTGAAAAGATCCCAACTCCTAGTGTTCCAAATTTAGAAGCCAAGCAAGTTGAACAGCTTTTCAAAGATTCAGATGAAGAAAATAAAAATGACAATGGAGAAATCAATATAGATAATTTAAATACACCTAAAATGACTCCAGATATAGAAGAAAAAATTAAAAGAGATTTAATCGCCAATCCTCCACAAATATTCAAAGAAAATAATGCAAGCAAGCCTTATCATTTGCCACAAACAGGCTATGATATAAAGCTTGATGAAAATTCAACGCAAAATTAGCGAACTATATCATAATTTTGCGGAATTTTTGCCTTAAAAACATCGGAATTAATTTTTGGATTTTTAATTTGATTGTTTAGATTGATTATAACATCATTTTCAAATTCATCTTTATAGGATATGCTTTGAATTTGCTCTTGATTAAGCTTAATTGTATAGTTTATATTATCATATTTTGCTACAAGTTTATCTTTGTCTATAAGACTTGCTTTTTTGAAAATTTCATTAAGATTTGGAATGTTATCAAGATGAGAGAAAATGACTTGTTCTAGATCGTGCTCTACTATGGTTACTTGATTTTTGTTGATATAAATCTCTTTTTTACTAGGAGTATCATAACTCCAATATGCTTGATCTTTGCTCAGTATAAAATGCCCAGAATAAGAAAGTGTAGAGTTTTTGGATTTCACTATTTGGGTAAAATTGCTTGAAAAGGTATTAAAATTAAGATCAAGGGCAAAAAGTTGTCCTATAAAAATAAAAAATATCAAGAATGTTTTTTTCATTTATTTTCCTTAAAAAAATTATATTTTTTATATCATTCTAGCTAATTTTAATTAAATAATCGTTATAATAATAGTTTGAAAAATTTATAAAGGTTTAAAAATGTTTTTAAATACCTTAAAAGCCGTTTTTGGAACAAAAAATGATCGTGAAGTTAAAAAATACTTTAAGCGTGTAGCACAAATCAATGCTTTAGAAGGCAAATATCAAAATTTAAGCGATGATGAATTAAAAGCCGAATTTGCAAAATTTAAAGAGCAAATTTTAAGCGGAGAAAAAAACGAAAATGATATCTTAAATGATGTTTTTGCTATAGTCAGAGAGACAGGTAAGAGAACTTTAAATATGCGTCATTTTGATGTGCAGTTAATCGGTGGTATGGTTTTGCACGACGGAAAAATCGCAGAAATGAAAACAGGGGAGGGTAAAACTCTTGTAGCGACCTTGCCTGTAGTTTTAAATGCTATGAGCGGAAAAGGCGTACATGTTGTTACGGTAAATGATTATTTAGCTAAAAGAGACGCTGAGCAAATGAGTGCGATTTATAACTTTTTAGGTTTTAGTGTAGGCGTGATTCTTTCTTCTCAAAACAGTGACATAGAGCACAAGCAAGCTTATGATTGCGATATTACTTATGGAACCAATAATGAGTTTGGTTTTGATTATTTGCGTGATAATATGAAATTTTCAAAAGCTGAAAAAGTTCAAAGAGAGCATAATTTTGTTATCGTAGATGAGGTAGATAGTATTTTAATTGATGAGGCAAGAACTCCGCTTATCATCAGCGGTCCTACAAATCGCACTTTAGATGGTTATATTAAAGCCAATGAAGTAGCTAAGCAAATGCAAAAAGGCGAAGCAGTTTTACCCCCTGCAAAACCTGAGGGTGATTTTGTAGTAGATGAGAAAAATCGTAATATTTTAATCACGGAAGCAGGTATTGCTAAGGCTGAAAAACTTTTTGGTGTAGAAAATTTATACAGTCTTGATAATGCTATCTTAGCACATCAGCTTGATCAAGCTTTAAAGGCACATAATCTTTTTGAAAAAGATGTGCATTATGTTTTAAGAAATAATGAAGTTATCATTGTTGATGAATTTACAGGGCGTTTAAGTGAAGGGCGTCGTTTTAGCGAAGGATTGCATCAAGCTTTAGAAGCCAAAGAAAATGTAAAAATTCAAGAAGAAAGCCAAACTCTAGCAGATATTACTTTTCAAAATTATTTTAGAATGTACAATAAACTTGCAGGTATGACAGGAACTGCACAAACAGAAGCGACTGAATTTTCTCAAATTTATAGTTTAGATGTTATTTCTATACCAACAAATATTCCTATTAAAAGACAAGATAAAGATGATCTTATCTATAAAACTCAAAATGAAAAATTTAAAGCCGTAATCGAAGAGATTAAAAAAGCTAATGCCAAAGGTCAGCCTGTACTTGTAGGAACCGCAAGTATAGAACGCAGTGAAGTTTTTCACAATATGCTTGCAAAAGAGAAAATCCCTCATCATGTTTTAAATGCTAAAAATCACGAGCAAGAAGCTTTGATTATCCAAGATGCAGGTAAAAAAGGTGCTGTAACTATCGCTACAAATATGGCAGGTCGTGGTGTGGATATAAAAATCGATGATGAGATTAGGGCTTTGGGTGGTCTTTATATTATCGGTACAGAAAGACACGAAAGCCGCCGTATTGATAATCAACTTCGTGGTCGTGCGGGAAGACAAGGCGATCCTGGAATAAGTCGTTTTTATCTAAGTTTAGAAGATAATCTTTTAAGAATTTTTGGCGGAGATCGTATCAAAAGTATCATGGATCGCTTAGGCATAGAAGAGGGCGAAAGCATAGAGTCAAGAATCGTTACAAGAGCGGTTGAAAATGCGCAAAAAAAAGTAGAAAGCTTACATTTTGAAAGTAGAAAGCATTTGTTAGAATACGATGATGTAGCAAATGAACAAAGAAAAACTATTTATCGTTATCGCAATGAGCTTTTAGATGAAAACTATGATATTAGAGCTAAAATTTCTCAAAATATCGCTGAATATAGTGCAAATGTAATGAATGATTATATACTTGATGAAAGCGGTTCTAATGTAAATTTTGAAAATTTGAAAGCAAAAATTTTATATGAATGTTCAACTCAGATTAGTGAAAAAGATTTTGAGAATTTAAGCGTCATTGAAATGCAAGATAAGCTAAGTCAAATTCTTGAAAATTCTTATAACGAAAAGATGTCAAGACTTGAGATTAAAGAATTGCGTAATATAGAGCGTATTTTATATTTGCAAGTTTTGGATAATGCTTGGAGAGAGCATTTGTATCAAATGGATATTTTAAAAACAGGAATAGGGCTTCGTGGATACAATCAAAAAGATCCTCTTGTGGAATATAAGAAAGAAAGTTATAATCTTTTCTTGGAGTTGGTTAATCGTATTAAATTTGATAGTATTAAACTACTTTTTAGCGTGCAATTTAATCAAGAAGAGGTACAAAATTTAGAAAATAAAGCCAATGAAGAAAATGAAAAGCTGCTTCAAAGCTCAGTAGAAATGGGCGCAAGCGAAGATAATCTTGGCGAAGCTGAGTTTAAAAAAGTTCCACGCAATGCTCCTTGTCCTTGCGGAAGTGGAAAAAAATTTAAAGAATGCCATGGAAAAAGTGGTCCTAAGCAAGGAATTTTAGCTTGAATAAAAGCGTTTTAAAATATTTACTTTTTAAATATTTAAGATTTGATAAAGAACAACCCTTTATCAATCTTTCTATGCTTTTGGCCTTTTTAGGAGTTTGTGTAGGACTTTGCGTTTTGCTTGTAGCTATGGCAATTATGAATGGTTTTGATAAAGAATTTGAAAAACGCTTTTTTGTGATGAATTATCCTATTACTATTTTGCCTAAATTTTACGCTCCTGTAAATGATGAATTTATAGATGAGTTAAGAAAAACATTTCCAAATTTGTTATTTAGCCCTTATATAAGCACTCAAGTTGTTGTAAAGGGAGATAATCGTTTTGAAGGTGGTGTGCTTTTTGGCGTTAATTTTAATGATGAAAAAAAAATAAACGAAGTGGTTGCTAAAGCTTTAAAGGATGAGAATTTAAGTGGTTTTGATATACTTGTAGGATCAGCACTTACTGATGAATTTGGTTTGCATAAAAATGACAAACTATCACTTATTTTTTCAAATCTTAATCCTAGTGGATTTTCTTTAGTACCACAAACTAAACGTTTTGATGTTAAAGCGCGTTTTACTTCAGGGCTTGCATTTTATGATAAGGCTTATATGTATACAGATGTTGATGCATTGAAGAAAGTACTTGGAATGCCTAAAAATCCAAATTATGATGGAATTCATGTATATAGCGATAATGCTTTTAAGGATGTTGAAAAAATTAAATCTTATTTAAAAGATGATTATGCTGTAGTAGGTTGGTGGGAACAAAATAAAAATTTCTTTTCAGCTTTAGAGCTTGAGAAAAGAGCGCTTTTTATAGTGTTGATGCTTATTATTTTGGTTGCAAGTTTAAATATAGTAAGTTCTTTACTGATGATAGTGATGAATCGTCGCAGTGAAATAGCACTTTTACTTGCCCTAGGTGCAAGCAAAAATGAGGTAAAAAAGAGTTTTTTTGCCTTAGGTATGCTTATTGGTGGTGGCGGTATGATAGTGGGTGTGGTGCTTGCATTTTTTGCTTTATGGCTTTTAGGAAATTTTGATATTGTAACTTTACCTGCTGATGTTTATGGAACCAGTAAATTACCACTTGATTTGTCTTTAATGGATTTTTCTTTAACCATTGTGGGTGCTTTAATAATCATAGCTTTATCATCTTTTTATCCTGCAAAAAAAGCAACTCAAATTAATATTTTAGATACTTTAAGAAATGAATAAATTGTAATTTTGGAGATTTTTATTGTCTTTGTTTATTCAAAAAAATAAGAATTTTAAACCTTTAAAACCTCTATCAAAGTTAAAAATAATCACTAATTTAATTCTTTTGATTTTATTTTTAATATTGTTTTGTTATTGTAGTTTTAGTATAAGTGCTTATCATTTTGATTTTAGTGCAATTGCGACCTATAAAGAAAAATTTCTTCAAGGTTTTTTAAATACTTTAATAATCAGTTTTTTTTCTTTATTACTGAGTATAATTTTGGGTGGAGTTTTTTGTGCTTTTTCTTTAAGTTCAATTGTTTTTTTAAGATTTTTATCTACATTTTACATAGAGCTTATCAGAGGAACCCCTTTACTAGTGCAGGTATTATTGATATATTATATCATTGCAAATAATTTAGGACTTGATAATCGATATGTGGCTGGAGTTATTATTTTATCATGTTTTTCTGCTGCTTACTTAGCTGAAATATTTAGAGCTGGAATTTTAAGTATTTCTATATCTCAGCTTGAGAGCGCTAGGGCTTTAGGGTTAAAAGAGATGCAGGTTTTTGCGTATGTAATTTTTCCCCAAGCTTTAAAAAATATTTTAGCACCGCTGAGTGGACAATTTGCAAATTTAATTAAAGATAGTTCCTTATTAAGTGTTATTGCTGTAAATGAATTAACCCAAAGTGCACAAGAGATAAATTCTTATACTTTTGCTACTCTTGAAGCTTATGTAATTTTGGCTATTACATATCTTGTTTTGACTTTACCTATAAGTATATTTTCTCGTTATTTGGAGAGAAAATGCCAAAAATGATTTAAAAAAGCTTGACAAATAGAGCTAATTTTGGCATAATCACATTTTTATTTCAGAAAATGTCTCGTTAGCTCAGCCGGTAGAGCATCTCCCTTTTAAGGAGGGGGCCGTTGGTTCGAATCCAACACGGGACACCATTATAAAGGTCGCTTAGCTCAGTTGGTAGAGCGCCACCCTTACAAGGTGGATGTCATAAGTTCGAGTCTTATAGTGACCACCATTTTATAAAATCATAAATAGGTTTTATAATCTCTACTTCTTTACTTTGGATGCAGCGGTAGTTCAGCTGGTTAGAATGCCGCCCTGTCACGGCGGAGGTCGCGGGTTCGAGCCCCGTCCGCTGCGCCATCTTGTCTCGTTAGCTCAGCCGGTAGAGCATCTCCCTTTTAAGGAGGGGGCCGTTGGTTCGAATCCAACACGGGACACCATTTTTATTGTTAGGGTTATGACCCTTTCGTCTAGTGGCCCAGGACAACACTCTCTCTGTGTGGAAACAGAGGTTCAAATCCTCTAGGGGTCGCCAATCATAGGTCGCTTAGCTCAGTTGGTAGAGCGCCACCCTTACAAGGTGGATGTCATAAGTTCGAGTCTTATAGTGACCACCATTTTATAAAATCATAAATAGGTTTTATAATCTCTACTTCTTTACTTTGGATGCAGCGGTAGTTCAGCTGGTTAGAATGCCGCCCTGTCACGGCGGAGGTCGCGGGTTCGAGCCCCGTCCGCTGCGCCATCTTGCTTGGTAACAATTTTATAAGTATAATTTGCAAAATAATAAAAAATAGAGCTAAGGAAAAAAAATGCTTATTATTGGACATAAATTATTAAAAAATTTAGATTTTTCTTTTATTGAAAGTATTGAAGAAGTTAAAGATAGTAAAGTTTATTGTATTGTTTATGATGAAAAATTGATTTCTTATTTAAGTCAAAATGATTTTGAATTTGCTATTTTAGTTCAAAATAAAGACGAGATATTTTTAGCCAATGCTTTAGGAGCTAAGTTTTTGCTTTGTAATGATAAAAAACTTGCAAAATTTGCTAGCAAGGTTGCAGAATTTTATGTTTTTGATAGTAGGGTTTTAATGATTGTTGATAAATTAGAGAATTTTAAAAAATTTTATAAATTAAAAATCGATGGAATTATTTTAAAAGATAATATAGATAATTTTCCTAAAAACT
Source organism: Campylobacter sp. 2014D-0258 (assembly GCF_008000495.1). NCBI lineage: Bacteria > Pseudomonadati > Campylobacterota > Epsilonproteobacteria > Campylobacterales > Campylobacteraceae > Campylobacter > Campylobacter sp. 2014D-0258. The sequence continues at coordinate 119,776 of NZ_VOAR01000015.1, read as the reverse complement.
GATAAATTCTTTCGTAAAATAAGTGCTAATTGACGAGGTTTAAATAATGCAAAAAAAATCTTTTTTGAAAATTTACGGATTAATTCCTTTTTTACTTATAGCATTCATCAATGCTTTTGTGGATTTGGGACATAAAATTATTATTCAAAATACTATTTATAAGGCCTATGAAGGAAGTGAGCAGTTATTTTTAAATGCTATAGTTAATGCTTTGATTTTACTTCCTTTTATTCTTATGCTTTCTCCTTCGGGTTTTTTAGCGGATAAATATCCAAAAAATATTGTAATGAAAATTTCAGCAATTTGTAATGTTATACTCACTTTAATAATTTGCATTTGTTACTATAGCGGTGCTTTTTGGATGGCTTTTATTTTTACTTTTATAATGGGAGCACAAGCAGCGATTTATTCACCAAGCAAATACGGTTTTATTAAAGAACTCGTAGGAAAAGACTTTCTTGCTATGGGTAATGGTGTAATTAATGCAGTAAGCATTATGGCAATCTTAGTAGGAATGGCTTTGTTTTCTTTAAGTTTTGAAAGTCTTTATAGTTCTGTATATAATCAAACAGATGAAATTTTAAAAGAAGTAGCGCCTTTAGGAATTGTGCTAATTTTATTTTCTTGTATCGAAGTATTTTTTGCGTGGCGTTTACCTAAGCTCAAACAAACAAATAAAGATTTAGTTTTTAATAAAAAAGACTATATCCGTGGAAAACTTCTAATAAATAATCTTAAGCTTGTTTTTAAAAATAAAACTATTTGGCTTTGCATAATAGGAATTTCATTTTTTTGGGCTATATCTCAACTTTATCTTGTCAGCTTTCCTGTCTTTGCCAAAAATGAACTTTTCATAGAAAATACTTTTTATGTGCAAATTTCACTCGCTTTTTCTGGTATAGGAGTGATTTTAGGCTCTTTAGTAGCTGGTAAATTTTCAAAAAATTATATAGAACTTGGACTTATTCCACTTGGTGCATTGGGTATGTTTTTAATGGCTTTTTTAATGCCTTATTTTGTAAGTTTATTAAGTTATAGTTTTTTATTTTTCTTTTTTGGATTTTGCGGAGCTCTTTTTATCATTCCTTTAAATACTTTAATCCAATTTCATGCCAAAGAAAATGAATTAGGACAAATTCTTGCAGGAAATAATTTTTTTCAAAATATTGCCATGTTAGGATTTTTACTCTTAGCAACTTTATTTGCCAAATTTGAAATCAATGTGGTTTATTTATTTTATTTTATTACTTTAGTAACCTTTATAGGAAGTTTTTATATACTTTTAAAACTTCCCTTTTCTTTAGTGCGTATACTTTTAAGCATAGCTTTTTTGCAACGATACCGCTTACTTGTAGAAGGTTTTGAAAATATACCAGAAAAAGGCGGAGCTTTACTTTTAGGTAATCATATTTCTTTTATTGATTGGGCTGTTGTGCAAATGGCAATTCCAAGAAAAATTTATTTTGTTATGGAAAGAAGTATTTATTCTAAATGGTATATTAAAATTTTTCTTGATAAATTTGGTATTATTCCTGTATCAAGTACAGGAAGTAAGACGAGTTTAGAACTGATAGCAAAGCATATCAAAGAAAGTAATTTAGTTTGTTTGTTTCCTGAAGGTACGCTTTCAAGACATGGACAATTAAATGAATTTAAAGCAGGATTTGAATTAGCTTGTGAATGCTTAAGCGAAGATGATGGAAAAATTATTCCTTTTTATATAAGAGGACTTTGGGGTAGCGCTTTTTCAAGAAGCGATGAAGAATTTTCAGCAAGAAACCGTACTTTAAATAAAAGAAAAATTGCTATAGCTTTTGGTAAAGCTATGTCTTTGCATTCTAAAAAAGATGAAGTTAAAGCTAAAGTTTTTGAACTTTCTTTTATGGCTTGGAAATCACAATGCGAAGCTATGCATACCATAGCAAGATCTTGGATAGATACAGCTAAAAAAAATCTAAATCAAATAGCTATTATTGATACGCTAGCTGGAGATATTTCTTATAGAAAAATGTTGACTCTTAGCTTATTTCTTAATTTTTTTATTAAAAGAAAATCCAAAGAATTAAACATTAACCCTCAGCGTGGAAGTTACGCTCCTAAAGAGGAGGCTATAGGAATTTTACTACCTGCTTCTTTTGCAAGTTCTTTAACCAATCTATCTGTTTTAATCGCAGAAAAAATTGCAGTAAATCTTAATTTTACTGCTGGAGAAAAAGCTCTAAAAGCAGCTATAAAAAATGCGCAAATTTCACAAATTTATACTTCTAAAACTTTTTTAGAAAAATTAGCAAATAAAGGTATAAACCTAAATTTCGATACAAATATACATTTAATTTATTTTGAAGATATTGTAGAAGATTTTAAAATGCAAAAAACTAAAATTTTTAGCATGATGTTAGCAGTTAGTATTATACCTAGTTTTATACTCAAAAGCATCTTCACTCCTTCAAAAAACAATCTTGCCATCGCAGCTATTTTATTTAGTAGCGGAAGTGAGGGTTCTCCAAAAGGTGTTATGCTCAATAACCGTAATATTTTAAGCAATATAGCACAAATTTCTGATGTACTTTGCACAAGAAACAATGATGTCATTCTCTCATCTTTACCACCTTTTCATGCTTTTGGACTTACCGTAACTACATTTTTGCCTTTGCTTGAAGGTATTAAAAGTATCACTTTTGCAGATCCAACTGATGCCTTAGGGGTTGCCAAAGCTGTTGCTAAAAATAATATCACTATTATGTGTGGAACTTCAACCTTTTTAGGAATTTATGCAAGAAATAAAAAACTTGATGCTTTAATGTTTGAAAGCTTAAGAATAGTTGTATCAGGTGCTGAAAAACTAAAAAATGAAGTAAGAACTGCTTTTGAAATGAAGTTTAAAAAAAGCATTTTTGAAGGTTATGGAGCTACGGAAACTACACCTGTAGCGAGTGTAAATTTACCAAATCGTTTTGATGCGGATTATTGGCTTATACATCGTGCCAATAAAGAAGGAAGTGTAGGAATGCCTCTGCCTGGAACTGCGGTACGTATTGTTGATCCAAATAATTATGAAAATTTAAAAACAAATGAAGATGGACTCATACTTATAGGCGGTCATCAAGTTATGGTAGGCTATCTTAATAACAAAGAAAAAACCGATGAAGTGATTAAAGAAATTGATGGCATAAGATGGTACAACACGGGAGATAAGGGACATTTGGATGAAGATGGTTTTTTATATATTGTCGATCGTTATTCTCGCTTTGCAAAAATTGGCGGAGAGATGATTTCTTTGGGTGCAATAGAAGAAGAAATTACCAAATTCATAGACACTGAAGTGGTTAAATTTTGTGCCACATCTTTAGAAGATGAGAAAAAAGGGGAACAAATTGTTTTACTTATAGAATGTAATAATGAAATTTTTGAAAGAGTATGTGAGGCTATAAAAAATTCTAATATACCTACACTTTTTAAACCTAAATATTATTTTCAAATAGAAAAAATTCCCCTCCTAGGTTCAGGAAAAGTTGATCTTAAGAAAGTTAAAGAATTAGCTAAAAATTTTAGCCATATAATTTGAGCTTATAATAAAGCCCAAATTAAAATTGGCATAGAAACAAAAGCAAAAAGAACTCCGAAGGCTACAGCACTTACGGCTAAATTGCTATCTAGTTTAGCTTTCATTACCATAGCTCCTGCTAAGGTCATAGTAGGAGCTGCACTTTCTATAATAGCAACGATGGTAGAATCTTTTAATTCTAAATTAAATATTTTTAAACAAAATACAAAAAATAAAGGAGCTAAAATCATTTTAGCAAAGATGACAACTATTGTAGGTTTGTAAGAGGTTTTAATTGCCATAAAACCAAGTCCTAAACCTATAGCAAAAAGTGCAACAGGGGTTGCAGAGGCGCCAAATAAACGAATAGGAGAGAAAATAAATTCAGGTAAAGTAATTAATTTGCACAAAAAACCAAAAAGCAAAGCTAAAAAAGGTGGAAAACTAAGAATTTTTTTAACATTGGCAAGTAAACTGACTTTTTCTCCATTTCCCAAAGAAAGTATAAAAGGTCCAAAAAGTGATATAGGTAAAGTTGTGGCTAAAGCATCGTAAAATATAACTTCAGCACTAAATTGTGGGTCATTAAATACACCAGCAACAATAGGCATACCCACAAATATAGTATTTCCAAAACAAGAAAGCAAAAACATACTGACTAAAGTTACTTTAGAAAAATGAAAAACTTTTCCAATAAGAATAGCAAAAAAAGCTGCCAATATACAGCTAAACAATCCAATAAAAATAAAAATAATCAATGAAAAATCAAAATTTAAATGATATGCTTTATCAAAAATCAAACAAGGTAAAGCAAAAATAATAGCAAAATCTAAAAAAGTCCTAGCTTGTTTTTGCTTTAAAACACCAATTCTTTTGGCAAAATATCCGCCTGCAAGTAAAATAAAAATTGTAAATAATGGTATAAAAACAAACATTGAATAATCCTTTTTAAGGGATGGTTTTTGAAAACGGATAGAATTATATTCTTTATAGTTAAAAAAAATCTTAATATTTTTTAAGTTTTTTAAAAAAACTAATATTTTTTATTTTTTGTAACTTTAAGAAATTGTAAGTTGAAATTTGATTTTAAATAGTTAGTATTTTAAGTTGAATGATTATAATTTTTAAATAATGGTGCGGTTTAATCTTAATTAAAATATTATATATTGTATTTAGAATGATATAAAAACAATAAGTTAATATAGCTTTTGTTTTTAATTTTTGAATATTTTTAAACTTATTTAGGCGGAGATCATCTACTTTAGTTATTTTTATTTTTAATATTCACGCAATAACACAGATTTATTTTGAAAGTTTATCTTATTGCTTTTCTTATTTTCACTGTGCATCATTTGAATTTGAAATTATTTTTTTCAATTTCTTTAAGGTTATATAGCGGTTTTTTCACATTTGCACTGATTTTGTATTTTTTAATAATAAGGTTTCAAATAGTTCAGTATCTATAAATATTCAATGGACAAGATAATCGTTGTAAAAATTGGGATATGTTTGGCGGTTTACTTGGTGGTGGATGTTGTGATAAGGATAATGTATTTTTAGGATTTGTACCTTGTAAAGAAGATGAGAAAAAGCTTGCTAAATTAAACGATGCAGGAAAATGTCATGAAGTAGGAACTTATTGTTCCAAAAAGGTTAGTTTAGGTTTTACTAAAATTTGCGTTGAAAAAAGAAAAGTTTTTGTTGCTTCAATTCTAAATTAGGAAGAATTTTCAATGAACAAGGACGCCCTCAGCTTGGAAAAGGGTGGAGTAGTGCGGAAGGTCCGCAATGCAAAGGCTTCACTCCTGAAGAATTTCAAAAATTAGATTTTAGCGAAATTGATTTAAGTGAATTCATTGCTGATATTGTAGGAAGTTTTGACACAGGAAAAATACAAGCTGATTCTGTGAAAATACAAGAAAAGATTCAAAACAATATCGAGAATGCAACGAAAAAACCTACAAATTAAAAAAGAAAATAAATTATTAGAAAGGAGAGAAGCTTAGTTAAAAGTTTGTTTGGTAAGCCACAAGGGAGTTTCGCCCCTTAAGAAAAGGGGCAAGGCTAATAAGCCTTGACAGTAATTATACAAATTAGTATAATTATAAGTACGAAACGAAACATAGTTTCACCCCCTTTCTAGGGTGTGATTATGCCACAGGGTTGCAGCCTTGTGGCAAAACCCTTAATGCAATTATACTAAACAAACTCTTTAACTTCTTAAAACAGTCCATGAAAAGATTTTACTTGTTATTCCTTAGCACTTTGTTTTTTGCACCTTCATTTTTATTTGGTGCAACTGAAATAGCTAATAGCAATTTAATTTATACTTGGGGTTATGGCGATGTGATGAATGAAATCATGCAAGCGGTTAAAGGAATAACCACTGAAACAAGTTATATCGTTAATGCAGCCTTAGCTATTTCATTATTACTTTTTAGTATTAAAAAAGCAATGGATGGACAAACAAACCCTGTGTTTGAATTTGGAAAAATGTTTGTACTTTTTGCTGTAGTGTGGTACATGTTTTTAAAAGCACCAAATGACAATAATCACCGCTTCATGATTCACGATGAAGTCACTAGCAAAGATTATGTCATTTCTCAAATTCCTATAGGTATAGGAAAAAGCTTTGCATTAATGACACAATTTGAGAAGGTTATCCTAGAAGCTATGGAAAAACATTTTTCAACTCCACAATCTACAAATTTCTCTAATGCAGGTTTAGGTTTTTCACTTCAAGTAATGAGTACTTTGCCAAGTGTAAAGCTTTCGGCTATTGATGCAACTTTACAAAAAAATATTGATTTTTACTTTAGAAACTGCGTTTCAGTAGGTATCTTGCTTAATCAACAAGGTAGAAATCTTTTTCAAAACTCTGATAATTTAATGCAAGATCTTTTTACAAACATAGGCAATGGCTCTCAGCTCACTCCTTTGTTCACAAATAACAATAATATTGAAGAACAAAGTGTTGTGCCTTGTTCTGATGCAGGTCCTCAAATCGTTGAAATGATTAAAAAAGATACAGATGAAGCTATGAAAATTCATGCTGCTTTGCTTGGTATGGTAGATGATATGACAAATTATGAGCAAAAGTTCTTAGGCGCTGCACAAATCTATAACGAACAAGCTGTAAGTGCTAGATCTTATTTGCAACAATCCATGATAATGCTTGCTTCTCAAGATGCAATCATTAATACCGCTAAATCAGCAGGATTAAATCCTGCTTCTGTGGCTGCAAATACTGCTTATGCGGATCAGCAATTTTACGCAAGTATGCAAGCACAAGGACACTTGGCACAAACTTATTTGCCTTTAGCTAAAGCTTATTTAACAGCCATTATCATAGGTTTGTCTTGGCTTGTTGCTTTGCTTTCTATTGTGGTTGGCTCTTATGCTCATATTAAGATGTTTTTTACTCTATGTATTTGGATAGTGCTTTGGACTCCTATACTTTGTATTATTAATTATCTAAATGATTACAATCTTATGAAAGTTGCACAAGTAATAACAGGTGGAAAAGCAGCTTTAAGCTTAGGAGGATAATATGCTTATCTTTAAAGAAGTAGTAAATAGATCAAATTTCATGAATTATCTTGTAATGAGTACTCCTGTTTTAGCTTATGCTATAGCTAAAGCAAGCGAGTAAGGATTTGTAACTTTTGCTTCTGGATTATCTCAAGCTCTAACAGGTGCTTCAAGAGCTGCTGGAAGCTTTGCAAATCAGCAAGCTCTATCTACACAAACTAGCATTGCTGCTCCTAGAGGAGATGAAGTTTGGTCGATGAATGCAGGGGTAGCATCGCTTCAATATGCAAGAAATATAGATGGTGTGGTTACTAAATTTAATACTCAATCAGTTATGGGTGATAATACAAAGAATTCTGAAATCTCTAATGCAAATATGACAGGAACAAATGTTGATGGTATGATGTCAGGCGCCAAACTTAGCGCAGGAACTATGACAACTGTTAATAGCGTATCTCAAGCAAATTCTGATGCTTGGAATAAAAACTTTAATGATCAATATTCACATATGAGTCAAAGCGGTAGAGCAAGTGCATTTAAATGAAGCTAAAGGATTTATGGAGAAAGGAGATGAAGCATTTAAGAAGGCTTTTGCAAATAATATTGGACAAGAGATTCAAAATAGAACTGATTTAACTAGCGAAGAAAAGGCTAAAATTGCATTAGCAGCTTCTGCTCATGCAGGTTTTAGCGTTCTTGGAAATGGTGCTGAAATTCAATCAAGTGCAAGTTCAAAAAGAGGTATAGGAAATGTTGAAACTTTTTCAGAAGCTCAAAAAGCTGCATATAATGAAATAATGGAAAGAGCTTCTCTTAAAACTCTATCTACCACAAAAGGTATGGATTCTTCTTGGAGTAATACGCTTTCAGGTGGCGATTCTACAGCTTATTCAAAAATGGTTGGATATGCTCAAAGCTATACCCAAACAGAACAAGGTATTCAATCTGTTAGTACTAATAATATTGACAATACACTTAATGTGGTTGCAAGAGATCTTGTTGCTGGAGATAATAAAGACTTTAGCAATCTTAATACAGCTCAACAAAATGAATACTTTGCAAAAGCAGATAATTATGTATCCGATATGGTTAAGAATGATCCTGCACAACTTGCACAATATAATAGTCAATATGGCGCTCAAAGCATTGTTAGTCCAAATAACACTACTATGCCACACGCTGCAGGTATGAATTTTAAAACCATTGATGGATCAGAAAGAAGTGTTTTAACTCAATCTAATTTAAATCAAGATCAAGTAAATCAAAGTAGCAAAAGAACAAGCAACACTACAACAATGCCAGATAGTCAAGAAGTTAAAAGCGGAGCAACTCACTCGCAAATAGCTCAAGATAATAAAAAAGGAAGTAATGCTATTAGGGAAACTTCTAAAAATTGGAATCCTATTGGAAAAGATACTCCTTCTATTTAAACAAAAGGCTTTATAGCCTTTTGTTTAAAGATAAAATAGAATCTAAAATAGCACAATTTACAGAAAAAGCTATAAAAAACAACGATAATATAAAAACTAATGCAATAAAAGCAATTACGACAGATTTAACAGTTGTTAATACTCCTAAATAAACTCCAATTAAAATCGAAATTGAAATTAGCAAGAGAAAACATAAGAGAAATAAAATTTTATTAATTATTTTAGTTTCCCTTTTTTCTGTATTTCTGTTTTTTAGAAAAACCATATAAAAACTTAAAATTGAAAAAAACAACACAATAAATATTAAAAAGCTAACAACTAAGTATGTGGAAAGCATAATATTACTCCTTGACTAATAACTTATTCATATTTTTAATAAAATTATACCATATTTTAATAAATTTTGAAAGTATTTTTGCTATAAAATGCCTATTTTTTAGTGGTTTGAAACGGATTTCTTTTTTTTATTTAACTATGTCAATTTTTAAGTGCTTATTTTATAAGACTTTATAGCGCTATTTGCAAGATCAGCTAAGAATTTACTTCTATTATCGCTTATTGTATCTATTGCCTCTACTAAGCTTTTAGGCAAGGTAATATTAATTCTAATTTTTGCTTCATTATCAATAGGTTCTTTAATATAATCACCTTTTTCAAGCATAACTTCTAATGCTCCTTTAAATGCTTCTTTGAGATCTTTTAAGGCTTCTATTTCATTTTCACCATCTCCCATAATATAAGGGAAATCTTTATATCTTGCAAAATATCCTCCGCCATCTTTTTCATCAAGTTTTTTTATAATAATTTCATAAGGTAGATTAAGATAGTAATCTAAGTCTTTCATCATTCATTCTCCTGTTATAGCTTTTAAAACCATTTTGACATATATAGCTTTTATAGGGCGTTTAAATGGAATAGTAATAAGATCACATTCTTCTTTTCTGAATTGATAATGTGATCCGCCTTTATTAAAACATTCATAACCTTCGCTTTCTAATAAAATCTTAAGCGTTTCAAAGCGCACATTGTTAGGATTATTTTTCAAATCTTTAATAATTTTATCTTTTTTACTCACTATAATATCCTTATGAGTATGTATTATACACACTTTTTATTAAGTATCACTTATAAACCGATCGCAATTCTTTTAATCTTACTCTCTTTGTATATTTAATTAAAAGTATTAAGACTGGGATTATTGAGCTGTGTTTTGAAACGGATTTCTTTTTTATTTGACTTGAAAAAATGAATAAGAATTTGTAGTTTTATGTACTAACAAAGGCAAGGGGCTTCTCTGCCACTGCGGTTTTGTTAAAAATACTTCCATTTTAAACTTAAAAAACCTAAAGTTTAGATATAATCTCACAAAACGCTTACTATGTCGTTTCATAGTTAGCCTTGATTGATAAATTTCCGCCAAGAGTGAAAACTCAAGGTGGATTTTTTATTATAGCGAATCTTGTTTTTTTTGCTTTTCTAATTTTTTGTAAAAGTATTTTTGCTATGAATTTCTCATAACCGAAAGCCACGTCTCTTTCTTGTAACCGAAAGAGTAGCCATGCCTAATATGCTTTAATTATAGTATTTTTGAATAAATGTTTTATCATCTTATTGATTATTTGTGTGATAGAATTTCCTTTCCGCAAATCAATGTACCTTAATACTTTTATTCTCTTGTTAATTTTCTTATTTTTGGATATCTTTACAATCAAATACAAAAAACTTCTTATAAAAATAGTTTTTATCTTTTTTATTGTGTCTTTTTGTGTAAGCATTTAAAATAAACTCCTTAAGCTAATTTCTCCTAACTTTTTAAAACAAAAAATAAAAAGTTAGGAGAAAAGTTAGGGAAAAATTTTTAAAATGATTTTAACGGAAAAATTTAATTTAGATTTTAGATAGTTTTAAAGTCCTATTTTATAGATATTTTTTAAGTTTTATATTTATGTTAATTTATGTAGTTAGCAGTATAAATGGTGCGGTTAGCGAGATTTGAACTCGCACACGCGGAGCGCACCACCCCCTCAAGATGGCGTGTCTACCAATTCCACCATAACCGCATAGAAAAAAGCCCAAAAAAGGGCTTTAATAAGTTTTATTGTAAAACTATAAAAGGATTTGCATAAAGTGCTATTAGCGCGATAACAAGAGCATAGATAACTTGTGCTTCAATCATCGCTAAAGCGATAAACATGGTTGTCATTAATTTTGGCCCAAGACCAGGGTTTCTAGCTGTTCCTGCAATTGTTGCCGCTGCAGTATTACCCATACCGATAGCACCACCAAGTGCTGCAACACCAAGACCTAAGCCTGCTGCAAGAACTGAAAATGCTTTAATCCATACATTAATAGCTTCTTGCTCTACTGGAGCATTAGTTTCAGCTGCAAAAGCTACTGCTGCACATGCTAATAATAAAAAAAGAACTTTTTTCATTATCTTAACCTTTCTATAAAAAAATTTTTTCAATTTTTAAATCAGTTCGGCTTGCGTATCCCTACTTAAGACTTAAAAATAAAGCCGAATTATAACCAAAAGTATCTTTATTTTTATTGAAATTTACAAAAATTCACATTTTTGATTTAAATTTGATTGTTTTCAATAAAGCTTAAAAGTTTTTTTGCTTTAATAATATTTTAAAATAATTTTTAAGTTAAGGTTGTAACATTGAGTTCTAAATTTTCAAAAATAGGTTTCATTTTAGCGGTAGCAGGTTCAGCAGTGGGCTTGGGTAATGCTTGGAAATTTCCAACACTAGTAGGTCAAAGTGGTGGATCTGCTTTTATCTTGCTTTATATAATTCTTACTTTGGGTGTAGGTTTTGTGATATTTTTAGCTGAGCTTAGCATAGGAAAAATTAGTGAAAAAGATCCGGTTAATGCCTATGAAAAGTTAGCACCTTCAAATAAAAAAGCTTGGTCTTATGTTGGTTTTACTATGGTGGGGGCGATTTTAATAGTTTCTTTTTATACCTTGGTGATTGGCTGGATAGTTAAATATGTGTTTTTAAGTATCACTGGAAATTTGCCTATGGATCTAGAAGTAAGTAAAGCACAGTTTGGATTTTTTACAAGTGAGGATTTTTTAAGTCAGTTTATTTGTTTTACTTTGGTTTTTTTATGTGTTTTTTATATTGTTTCTAAAGGTGTTAAGAATGGGATTGAAAAGTTAAATGTTTGGATGATGCCTTCATTATTTATTTTACTAATCTTGATGCTTGTTTATGCTATTAGTAAAGATGGTTTTATGATGGCGGTTAAATTTCTTTTTGTGCCTGATTTTTCCAAAATCAACACTTCAAATGTTCTTGAAGCTTTAGGACTTGCTTTTTTTAGTCTTTCTTTGGGCGTTGGAACGATTATTACTTATTCTGCTAGTCTGCCTGATAAAACTAATTTTATTACCAGTACTTTAAATATTATTTTTATCAATCTTTTAGTTGGTTTATTAATGGGTTTGGTTGTTTTTACTTTTATCTTTGAATTTGGCTACAATCCTAATCAGCAAGGACCAGGACTTGTTTTTATTTCCTTAGCTACTTTATTTGAAAAGATTGGAGTGATTGGTTGTATTTTTGGAGCAGCATTTTTTATTTCTTTAATCTTTGCTGGTATTACTTCAGCTGTTTCAATGATAGAGCCTTTTGCTTTTTATCTTATTAATACTTTTGGCATGAGCCGTAAAAAAGCTTTGATTTTAATAGGAATTGTTGTTTATATTTTAGGAATGTTGTGTATTTTATCTTCTTTAAAAAGTACTCAGTTTGGATTTTTTGGAATGAGTTTTTTTGATTTGCTTGATAGTATTTCAAGTAAGGTTATTATGCCTTTAGGTGGAATTTTGGCAGCTATTTTTGTGGGATTTGTGATGAAAAAAGAAGCTTTAAAAATTTTATTTGAACCTTATATGAGGGGTATATTTTTTGAACTTTGGTATGTGTTTTTGAGATTTATTTCCCCTTTGGCTGTTGTTATAGTTATGATAGCCGCTTTTTTAAAGTGAGTTTGAAAAATAATGAGAACATATTTTTCAAAAATCGGTTTTGTATTGGCTGTTGCTGGTGGAGCCGTTGGTTTAGGTAATGCTTGGAAATTTCCAACTTTAAGTGCAGAAAATGGTGGTTTTGTTTTTGTGCTTTTATATTTGTTTTTTACTTTAACCATAGGATTTAGTATTTTTTTGGCTGAAGTGGCTATGGGACGTTTAAGTAAAAGTGATCTTGCAAATGCTTATTCAAATCTTGCCATAAAATATGGCAATAGATGGCGATATGGCGGCGTTTTTATGTTAGGTGGTATTTTTGTTCTCTCTTTTTATCTAGTTATTATGGGATGGGTTTTAAAATATACTGTAGTTAGTCTTTATTATCTTCCTAAAACCTTAGATGAAGCAGCAAGTAATTTTCAGAATTTAATTACTACAAATTTGACAAGTTCTGTTTTTTTCTTCACTTTATCTTTTTTTCTTACTTTATTAATAGTATCTAAAGGTTTAATCAAAGGGATTGAAAAATTAAACGTTGTTATAATGCCTAGCTTATTTTTAATGCTTGTTTTTATGTTGTTTTATTGTATGGGATTTAAGCAAGGTTTTGCAAATGCTTTTTCTTATTTATTTTATCCTGATTTTTCACATTTTAAATTTAGCTCTATTGCCGAAGCTTTAGGGCTTGCATTTTTTACCTTATGCTTGGGAATAGGTTGTATAGTTACATATTCATCAGCCTTGGATAAAAAAACAAATTTTATAAAAAGTTCAGTGTATATTGTTTTGATTAACTTATTGATTTCTTTTATCATGGGACTTATTGTTTTTACTTTTATCTTTGAATTTGGAGCCGATCCGCATACTCAAGGAGCAGGAATTGTTTTTGTATCTTTGATGAGTTTGTTTAATCAACTTGGAGCTTTAGGCTATATTTTTGCATTTTGTTTTTTCTTAGCACTTTTTTTTGCTGGTATTACTTCAGCTGTTTCAATGATAGAGCCTTTAACTTTTTATATGATTAATAACTATCAAATTTCTCGTGTTAAAGCTCTATTTTTAATAGGTTTATTTGTTTTTGTTTTTGGAATTTGTTGCATCTTGTCATTAAATTTAAATTTTTTTTCTATGTTTAGTTTTTTTGGCAAAGATTTTTTTACTTTATTAGATAAATTAACTTCAAATTTTTTACTTCCACTTGGTGCTATAGTATGCTCTATATTTGTAGGTTTTTTTATGAATAAAAAACAAATTTATAAAATTTTTTCTAAATTTATAAGTCGAAAAATTTTCTTAATTTGGTTGTTTTTTATTCGTTTTATATCGCCTATAGCAATAATTTTGGTAATGTGTTATCAAATTTTTGTATAATAATGAAAAAATATTTTTTTAAGGAAAAATAATGGCTAAAAAATTCATCGATGTAATGGATACAAGCTTTAGGGACGGTTTTCAGTCTGTTTATGGAGCTAGGGTTTTAATGGATGATTTTTTTCCTGCAGTAGAAGCAGCAAAAGAAGCAGGCATTACTCATTTTGAATTTGGTGGTGGTGCTAGATTTCAAAGCTTGTATTTTTATCTTAATGAAGATGCTTTTACCATGATGGATAGATTTAGAGCTATTGTAGGAAAAGATGCCAATCTTCAAACTTTAGCAAGAGGGGTTAATACTGTTACTTTAGATACTGGAAGTAGTGAGCTTATTGATTTACATGCAAAACTTTTTGCAAAACATGGTACTACAACGATAAGAAATTTTGATGCCCTTAATGATGTAAATAATTTAAAATTTAGTGGCGAATGTATAGTAAAATATGGGTTAAAGCATGAAATTACTATTACTTTAATGGATTTACCGTCAAATTGCAAAGGTGCTCATGATGTGCCTTTTTATGAAAAAATTTTAAAAGAAATTTTAACAGCAGAAATTCCTTTTCATAGCATTTGTTTTAAAGATGCAAGTGGAACTTCTAATCCAAATAAAATTTATGAAACCATTAAAATGGCTAGAAAAATTTTACCTCAAGATACACATATTAGACTTCATACGCATGAAACCGCAGGGGTGAGTATAGCCTGCTATCTTGCAGCACTTGAAGCAGGTGTTGATGGTATCGATTTGGCTGCAGCTCCTGTAAGTGGTGGAACTTCTCAGCCTGATATTTTAACCATGATGCATGCCTTAAAAGGTAAAGATTATGATTTAGGTGGACTTGAAGAAGAAAAAATTCTAAAATACGAAGAAGTTTTAAAAGATTGTTTAAAAGAGTATTTTTTACCCCCTGAAGCTACTATGGTAAATCCACTTATTCCTTTTTCTCCTATGCCAGGAGGAGCTTTAACGGCAAATACACAAATGATGAGGGATAATAATATTTTAGATAAATTTCCACAGGTCATTCATGCTATGAGAGAAGTTGTAGAAAAAGGTGGATTTGGTACTTCGGTTACTCCAGTTTCTCAATTTTATTTTCAACAAGCATTTAATAATGTTATGTTTGGGCCTTGGAAAAAAATCGCAGAAGGTTATGGAAAAATGGTGCTTGGTTATTTTGGAAAAACTCCTGTTGCACCCGATGCAAATATTGTTGAACTTGCTTCAAAACAACTTAATTTAGAACCTACTACAGAGCTTGCTATAAATATAGCTGATAAAGATGAGAGTAAAAGTATAGCTTATACCAAAACCTTACTTGAAAAAGAGGGTATAGAAACGAGTGAAGAAAATATATTTATTGCAGCAGCTTGTAAAGAAAAAGGTATAGCATTTTTAAAAGGAGAGGCAAAGGTAAATATACGCAAATTAGCCAGTATGCCAAAACCTATGAGTGTAGATGAAAACAAATTTACCGTAGCTGTAAATGGTAATAAATATCATGTAGAAGTAAGCTATGGCTTTGATAAAGATGTTAATGTTAAGAGTGTAAAAAAAGTAGAAGAAAATAAAAATATTATTTCTTCAAATTCGACAAGTTCTGTAGATGCTGAAAATGAAGTTTTAGCAGGTATTTCGGGTAATGTTTTTAAAATTTATGTTAACGAAGGCGAAGAAGTAAAATCAGGTCAAGCTATCATGGTTTTAGAAGCAATGAAAATGGAGATTGAGGTTAATGCTCCAAAAGATGGAATTATTTCAGAGCTTTGTATTAAAATAGGCGATACTGTTAATGAAGGCGAAGTATTAGCTATTTACAAGAATTAAAGTGAGGGAAAAATGAAAAAATTTGATAATTTAGGTTTAGATAACATAAAGGAAATTTTTCATAATTTAAGTTATGATGAATTAAATGCTCATGAAAAAGCAAATAATGAAGGTTTAAGCACGGATAATGATACTTTTTGTGTAGATACAGGGATTTTTACAGGTAGAAGTCCTAAAGATAAATATTTTGTAAAACAAGATCCATCTAGTAAATATATAGCTTGGGGAAAGATAAACCAGCCTATTACAAAAGAATTATTTGATAAACTTTTAACTAAAGCAAAGCAAGAGTTAAGTGGAAAGAAAATTTATGTTCAAGATGCTTTTTGCGGTGCTTCTTTGCAAAGTCGCAAAGCAGTAAGATTTGTTACTGAAATTGCATGGCAAGCGCATTTTGTTAAAAATATGTTTATTCGCCCAAGTCAAGAGGAACTTGAGAATTTTAAAGCAGATTTTATTGTTTATAATGCTTGCAAATGTATTAATGAAGATTATAAACAAGATGGTTTAAATTCAGAGGTTTTTGTGATCTTTAATGTTGAAGAAAATATAGCGGTTATTGGTGGAACTTGGTATGGTGGAGAAATGAAAAAAGGTATTTTTTCTATGATGAATTATTGGTTGCCACTAGAAAATAAACTTTCTATGCATTGTAGTGCAAATGTCGGAGAAAAAGACGATGTGGCACTTTTCTTTGGACTTAGCGGTACAGGAAAAACTACGCTTTCAACCGATCCAAAAAGAAGACTCATAGGTGATGATGAGCATGGCTGGGATGATGAAGGTGTGTTTAATTTTGAGGGCGGTTGTTATGCAAAAACAATCAATCTTGATCCTGAGCATGAGCCTGAAATTTATGGCGCGATTAAAAGAAATGCACTTTTAGAAAATGTAGTTTTAAGAGCTGATAAGAGTGTTGATTATGCTGATGCTTCAAAAACAGAAAATACGAGAGTTTCTTATCCTATAGAGCATATTGAAAATCATGAGCCTAGCTTAAAAGCAGGGCATCCAAAAAATATTATATTTTTAAGTGCAGATGCTTTTGGAATTTTGCCTCCGGTGAGTAAATTAAGCAAAGAGCAAGCTATGTATTATTTTTTAAGCGGTTATACAGCAAAAGTAGCTGGAACTGAGCGTGGTATAACAGAGCCTCAAGCAACTTTTTCAGCTTGCTTTGGAGAACCTTTTATGCCTTTACATCCAACGGTTTATGCGAGATTGCTTGGTGAAAAGATTGAAAAACATGAAGTTAATGTTTATCTTGTTAATACGGGTTGGAGCGGTGGAAGTTACGGTGTAGGTAAAAGAATGAGTATTAAGGCTACTAGGGCTTGCATTAATGCTATTTTAGATGGGAGTATTGCAAAATGCGAATTTGAAAATTTTGAAGTGTTTAATTTAGCTATTCCAAAAGCTTTAGAAGGTGTAGAAAGCACGCTTTTAAATCCTATAAATACTTGGTTAGATAAAAATGCCTATACTGAAACAAGAGATAAGCTAGCACATATGTTTGTGCAAAATTTCAAACGCTATGAAGATGTCAAAGAAGGTATTGAATTTAGCAAATTTGGACCAAAAATTTAAGGTATTTAAATGAAAAATGAAATGTGGTCAGGACGCTTTAGCGGTGCAAGCGATGAGCTTTTAAAAGAATTTAATGCGAGTTTAAATGTAGATAAAACTTTGTTTAATGAAGATATACAAGGATCTATAGCGCATGCTACAATGCTTGAAAGTTGTGGTATTTTAAAAAAAGAAGAATTAGATGCTATTATAAAAGGCTTAGAACAAGTTAAAAGTGAAATAGAGCAAGGTAAATTTGTTTTTGATATCAAAGATGAAGATATACATATGGCCATAGAAAAGCGTTTAAGCGAGATTATAGGCAGTGAAATTGGTGGAAGACTACATACTGCAAGAAGTAGAAATGACCAAGTGGCTACTGATTTTAAACTTTTTGTAAAAAAATCTCACATAGAACTTTTAAAACTTTTAAAAGAATTGATTCAAACCATGCTCGAACATGCTAAAGTGCATAAAAAAACTATTATGCCAAGTTTTACACATTTACAACACGCTCAGCCTGTGAGTTTTTCTTTTTATATCTTAGCTTATGCTTTTATGTTAATGCGAGATGTTAAGCGTTTGCAAAATAGCCTAGAACTTGCAGACTTTTTGCCACTTGGATCTTGTGCATGTGCAGGAACAAGCTATAAAACCAATCGTGAGTTGAATGCTAAAATTTTAGGATTTAAAGATATTATGCCAAATGCTATGGATGGAGTGAGTGATAGGGATTTTGCTCTTGATTTGCTTTATGATATAGCAGTTATTTTTACACACACTTCAAGACTTTGCGAGGAAATGATTTTATTTTCAAGCTCAGAATTTTCTTTTATAACCATAAGTGATAGTTTTTCAACGGGAAGTTCTATTATGCCTCAGAAAAAAAATCCCGATGTTTGTGAGCTTATACGTGGAAAAACAGGGCGTGTTTATGGAAATTTAATTTCTCTTTTAACTATAATGAAAGCTTTACCTTTAGCTTATAATAAAGATATGCAAGAAGATAAAGAGGGGCTTTTTGATAGTGTAAAAACGGCTAAAGATAGCTTAATTATCTTAAATGCAATGTTAAAAGAAATACAAATCAACAAAGAAAATATGCTTAATGCTTGTAAAAAAGGTCATTTGTTGGCTACCGATTTGGCAGATTATTTGGTGCGTGAAAAAAATATTCCTTTTAGAAAAGCACATTTTATAGTGGGAAATGTTGTTGCACAAGCTGAAGCACAAGGTATTGATATAAGTGAAATTAAAGATCTTTCAAAAATAGATCCTGTATTTGATGAAAAAGCTATGGAACTTTTAAATTTTGAATTTTCTTTAAATTCTAAGCAAAGTGAAGGCTCAAGTTCTATTGCAAGCGTAGAAAAGCAAATTCAAATTTTGGAAGGTTTTATTCAAAATTTATAAATATTGTTTAGGCTATTTTGCCTAAACATTGAATCTAAAGTGCATTACATCGCCGTCTAAAACGATATAGTCTTTTCCTTCAAGGCGTAGCTTTCCTGCTTCTTTGGCGCCATTTTCGCCTTTGTATTGGATATAGTCTTCATAGGAAATAACTTCAGCTTTTATAAAGCCTTTTTCAAAGTCATTATGAATCACGCTCGCTGCTTTTGGTGCTTTCCAGCCTTTTTTGATTGTCCAAGAACGCACTTCAACTACACCAGCGGTAAAATAACTGATCAGTCCAAGCTTAGCAAAAGCAGTGCGTATGATTTGATCAAGACCGCTTTCGTTAACTCCTAGAGAGCTTAAAAATTCATGACTTTCTTCATCACTTAATCCTACTAATTCTTCTTCGATTTTTGCACAAAGCTTGATAACTTCATGATCATTTTTTTTAGCATATTCTTTTAAAGCTTTTACATAATCATTATCTTCACTAATACCATTTTCATCAACATTTGCACCATAAATCACTTCTTTAGCAGAAAGCAGTCTTAATTCTTTGATTAAGGCTTGATAAATTTCACTTTCTTTTTCAAGGTAAGAGCTTGCGGCTAAGCCTTTGTTTAAATGATCAAGTAAGGAATTTGCAAGTTCGAGACTTTCTTTAGCGCCCTTTTGATTGGCTTTGGCTTCTTTGGTGAGTTTTTCTATTTTTTTACTCAGTTGCTCAATATCTGCTAAAATAAGCTCTGTATTGATAATTTCTACATCACGTAAAGGATCAACTCCACCTTCAACATGGGTAATATTTTCTTCATCAAAACAACGTACTATATGCAAAATAACCTCAGTTTCACGTATATTTGAAAGAAATTTATTTCCCAAGCCTTCGCCTTTACTTGCACCTTTAACAAGCCCAGCGATATCTACAAATTCTATTAAAGAATGCATAATTCTTTCAGGTTTTACTATTTTAGCAAGTTCATTAAGTCTTAAATCAGGAACTTCAACCATGGCTTTATTAGGCTCTATGGTGCAGAAAGGATAGTTTGCGCTTTGGGCATTTTGTGCTTTAGTTAAAGCATTAAAAGTTGTTGATTTGCCAACATTTGGAAGTCCTACTATACCTACACTTAAACTCATTTAGCTTTCCTTAAAATTTGAATTAAATAATTAACGCACATTCTAACTCCAGCTCCACCTGCGCCAAAACTAGAATATCCCCAAGATTTTTCTGTATAAGCAGGTCCTGCTATGTCAAGATGTAGCCATTTGTCTTTATATTCTTTACGAATAAATTTATCTAAAAATAATCCTGCGGTAATTGCACCTCCGTAGCGACTAGAGGCAGTGTTGCTAACATCGGCAATATTTGATTTTATAAGTTCTCTTAAGTGAGGGTTGAAATGTAAGATTGTGGTATATTCCCCGCTTTTTTTAGAGCTTAGATAAAAATCATTTTGCAAATCTTCATTATTTCCCATAATAGCGCTTGTAAATTCACCAAGTCCTACAACACAAGCTCCAGTAAGAGTTGCCATATCGATAAGTAAATCAGGTTTTAAATCCTGTGCAAAAGAAAGGCAATCAGCTAAAACTAAGCGTCCTTCTGCATCTGTATTTCTTACCTCTATGCTTACACCTTCACGACTGATTAACACATCATCAGGCTTGTAAGCATTGCCACCTATCATATTTTCAGTTGCGCCCAAAATACAATGCACTTCTAAATCTAAAGCAAGTTCAGCTACGGCTTTTATGATTCCCATTGCTGCTGCTGCACCGCTTTTATCAGCTTTCATTGTAAGCATAAAATCAGCTGGTTTTAAGCTTAATCCACCGCTATCGTAAGTTAAGCCTTTTCCAACAAATACAACACGTTTTTTTGCATTTTTGACTTTATAGCTTAGATGAATGAGGCGTGGTGGGTGTACCGAGGCACGATTTACCGCTAAAAAGGCATTCATTTTTTCTTTGGCTAAAAATTTTTCATCATAAATTTTACAAGTGATGTTTTTATTTTCTTTAGCTAAATTTTGTGCATCTTCTGCCATTTTCAAAGGGGTGTAAATTTCAGGAATTTCATTGACTATATTTTTAGTAAAATTTGTGGCATTAGCTAAAATTTCTCCACGCTCTAAACCTATCTTAGCTTCATCTTTATTAAATTTCTTACCATTTAATTCTTCGCTTGAAATAATAAATCTTTCTAAAGTACTTGTTTTTTTCTCACTTTTATATTTGTCAAATTTATAAGCTCCAAAAAGTACGCCTTCAACTAAAGATGCAAAACTTCTAACTACACAATCTCCTATTATGCTAGGAAGTTTTACGCTTTTAATATTAAGTTTCTCAAGAGTTTTATATGCTGTGCAAAGACTTAATCTTATATCCTCATAAGCAAGACTTTTAAGCTCTAAATAAAGCTTTTTATTGTTTAAGTCTAATAATGCACCTTCGCCTTTGTAATTATTAAGTTTAAAAAAATCTTTTTCTTTGTTAAAAATTTTTAAATTTTTATCCTGTATAAAAACAAGTTCAAAGTCTGCTTTTATAGCATCTAGTTTTTTATCGTTTAATTCAAATTTCATGATTTTTTCCTTTTGTCTTTAAGTATAGCTTTTTCCATTTGTTTAAAACCAAATAATAAAAGGGATAAAAAAGCTATAATAATAATGGCTGCATAATACCAATGTTCTTCAGCCCAAGTTACCATCTTCCAAATTTGTTCTCCAAAATACCAAGCTAAAAGTATAGTGATTGATGCCCAAACCCAAGCACTAAAAAGATTGATAATAGCAAATTTTTTTGCACTATAACGCGTGATTCCTATACTCATAGGTATAATGGTTCTAAAGCCATACATATAGCGTTGTATAAAAATAATAGGCCAACCAAAACGTTGTAAAAGTAGGTGTGCTACTGCAAATTTACGCCTTTGAGTTTTTAATTTTTTTTGTATGTAGTGTTTATTATATCTTCCTATATAGAAATAAATTTGATCGCCTACAAAACCGCCAAGACCTGCTATAAATATAACAAAGCCTAAATTTACATGTCCTTGATGGGCAAAAATACCTGCTAAAATTAAAGCTAACTCTCCTTCTAAAATGCACCATAAAAAAATAATAATATAAGCTAGATCTTTGTATTGGTAAAGTAAATTTTTTAAAAATTCTTCCATTTGTACCTTTCTATAGTTTTAAATTTCTAAAACACTATAAACTGAAGTAAGTTTTTCAAGTTTATTTGCTCCATTTAAATCTTTAAGATTCATTAAAAAACAAGCTTCAACACATTTTGCTCCAGCTTTTTGAATGAGTTCATATGAAGCTATAGCTGTTCCGCCAGTTGCTATTAAATCATCTACAAGTAAAACTCTTGCATTTTGAATATTTTTAAATGCATCTTTATGAAGTTCTACTTTATCGCTGCCATATTCAAGATCGTATTCGCAGCTAAAGGTTTCAAAAGGGAGTTTCCCAGGTTTTCTAATAGGCACAAAAGGAAGATTAAGTTTTGCACAAATCATAGATGCAAAGATAAATCCTCTGCTTTCTGTTCCTGCTATGAAGTCTAGATTGTAATCTTTGTAGCGTTCTTTTAAATGTTTAAGTAGAAAATTTAAAGCCTCTTTGTTATTTAGTAGAGTGGTAATATCTCTAAAAATAATTCCTTTTTTTGGAAAATCAGGAATAATCCTAATGCTATCAAGCAGATATTTTTGTTCTTCTTGTGTTAGTTTTATCATAATAATGCCTCGATTTTTGCTTCTAATTCTTTAATTCTTTGTCTTAGTTTGTCATTTTCCAAACGATATTGAGAATTTCTAGTTCTTAAAGATGTAAGGTCTGCTTTGATTTTATTAAGTTCTTCTGTGAGTATATCTATATTTCCAAGACTTCTTTGAAGTTGAATTTGTAGTTTTCTAATGACAATCTCAGTATCATCAAGATTGTTTTTGATAAAATCTTTCGATGTTTTTTCTTTATTAAGTAGAGTTTTATAGTAAAACAACATTACAATAAGATAGATAGTTGCACAAATCAATATAGTTAAAACAAGCCAGTTTGTAAACATTATATTTTTACCTCAATTTTTTGAATTCTTTGCATATGTCTCCCTTCTTCAAAAGGAGTTTGAATGAATTTTTCTATAATATCTATAGCTAATTCAACCCCGATTAATCTTCCGCCTAATGCCAAAACATTGGCATCATTATGCCTTCTTGCAAGTTCTGCACTTAAGCTTTCATGACATAATGCACAACGAATGTTTTTATGACGATTTGCTGCAATAGAAATTCCAATTCCACTTCCACAAATAAGAATGCCAAAGCTTCGTTCGTCTATTTTTTCGGCAAGTAAATGTGCATAATCAGGATAATCGCAGCTTGCGCAAGTGTTTGTTCCTAAATCGTTAAAAATTATATTTTTTTCTTTTAAAAATACGCAAATTTTTTCTTTTAATTCAAAACCAGCATGATCACTAGCAATATAAATTTTTTCCCTAAGCATTGGTTTCCTAATTACTATATAAAATAAGATAAAAACCTAATCTTATCATATTAAATCATAAAAACAGCTTTTCTTTTTTTAAAAATAAGCTTTATTTTTCTTTATATATGTTAGAATTACGTGACAAGAAAAATAAAATTTCAATAAATTAAGGGGAGAAGAAAATGAAGCTCATACTCATAGGATCTTCAACAGGTGGTCCTAATCAGCTTAAATTTCTTTTAAAGGATATTGATATAAAAAATACTTGTGTAGTTATAGCTCAACACATGAGTGCCAGTTTTATTCCATCTTTTGTGGGGCAATTTAATAAAGAAGCTTTTAGTGAAGTGTGCTTATTGAATGATAAAGAGATATTAAGCAATAAAATTTATATTTGCCCTAAAAATACTATTTTATCTGGAAATTTAAATATTGTAGCCGCTTGGCAAGATGTGGCTTCAAGCTTTAAACCGAGTGTGGATTTACTTTTTCATTCCGCTGTTTCTTTGGCAAAAACAAATAAAATACTTGCTATTATTTTAACGGGCATGGGAGATGATGGCGCAAAAGGTTTATTTGAGCTTTATAAAACAGGAGTTAGATGTTTATGCGAGAATGAAGCAGATAGCGTCGTTTATGGTATGCCAAAAAGAGCAAAAGATATGAATCCGCATTTAAAACCTATGAGCTTAAAAGAAATTAAAAAAGAAATTGTAAATTTTATTGATCAGGATTAATAAAAGGAAAATTGCATGGAAAAAAAAATAACTCCTAGCGAATTAGAACTTAATGAATTTATAAAAATTATCAACGAAATGAGCGGTATTGATTTAACCGATAAAAAAAATATACTAGCTTTAAAGTTGAATAAATTTCTTGAAGGAACTAATACTAAAAATTTTTCCGAATTTTTGGGAAAATTAAAAAGCAATAGACAACTTAAACAAGAAACTTTAGATTTTGTAACCATAGGTGAAACTTATTTTTTAAGAGAATTGGCTCAATTGAAAGAGATAATTTATTATGCCAAAAGCTTAGAAAAGAGAGTAAATATCCTAAGCGCCCCTTGTTCAAGTGGAGAAGAGGTATATTCTTTGGCATTATTGGCTGCACAGAATTTTATTAAAGATATGTATATTTTAGGCATTGATATTAATTCAAGCGTGATTGAAAAAGCAAAACTTGGAAAATATCAAGGAAGAACTTTACAGCGATTGAGCGAGAGTGAAAAAAGAAGGTTTTTTTTAGAAAGCGAAGATAAATTTTATACTATTAATAAAAATGAGCTTTGTACTTGTAAATTTGAACTTTGCAATGTTTTTGAAGAAAAATTTTCAAGATTGGGAAAATTTGATATTATAGCTTCTAGAAATATGATTATTTATTTTGATCATGAATCAAAACTAAAACTTATGGAGAGATTTCATAGAATTTTAAATGATAAAGGAAGGCTTTATGTTGGCAATGCTGATTTAATTCCAGAGACTATTTATTTTAAAAAGATTTTCTCTCCAAGAGGTGTTTACTATGAAAAAGTATAAATTCTAAAAATTACTAAAAGTTACACTTTAGAAATTTATTAGTAAAAATAAGTTACATTTTGAAGTAGTTTTCTTTATTTAATGATAAAATAATTTTAATTAATTTTATATTTAGTTAAAAATAAAGGAAAAAACTTGATTGAATTAAAAAATGTAAACAAATACTACGGAACTCATCATGTTCTAAAGAATATTAATCTTTCTGTTAAAGAAGGTGAGAAGCTTGTTATTATAGGTCCAAGTGGAAGTGGAAAAAGTACAACTATCCGTTGCATGAATGGGCTTGAAGAAGTTAGTTCAGGCGAGGTCGTAGTTAACAATCTTGTTTTAAATCATAAAAATAAAATTGAAATTTGTCGAAAATATTGTGCAATGGTTTTTCAGCATTTTAATTTATATCCACATATGACGGTTTTGCAAAATTTGACCTTAGCTCCAATGAAACTTCAAAAAAAATCTAAAAAAGAAGCTGAAGAAACAGCTTTTAAGTATTTAAAAGTCGTAGGTTTAGTGGATAAAGCAAATGTTTATCCAGCAACCCTTTCAGGCGGACAACAACAACGCGTTGCTATAGCAAGATCACTTTGTACTAAAAAACCCTATATTTTATTTGATGAACCTACTTCAGCCCTTGATCCAGAAACCATACAAGAGGTTTTAGATGTAATGAAAGAAATTTCACATCAAAGCAATACTACCATGGTGGTTGTTACACACGAAATGGGTTTTGCAAAAGAAGTGGCAGATAGGATTATTTTTATGGAAGATGGTGCTATTGTGGAAGAAAATATTCCTAGTGAATTTTTCTCAAATCCAAAAACTGAAAGAGCGCGACTCTTTTTAGGGAAAATTCTTAAAAATTAACCAAAATTGAAAGGAGAAAAAATGGTTTTTAGAAAATCTTTATTAAAGTTGGCAGTTTTTGCTCTAGGTGCTTGTGTTGCATTTAGCAATGCTAATGCAGCAGAAGGTAAACTTGAGTCTATTAAATCTAAAGGACAATTAATAGTTGGTGTTAAAAATGATGTTCCGCATTATGCTTTACTTGATCAAGCAACAGGTGAAATTAAAGGTTTTGAAGTAGATGTTGCCAAATTGCTAGCTAAAAGTATATTGGGTGATGATAAAAAAATAAAACTAGTTGCAGTTAATGCTAAAACAAGAGGCCCTTTGCTTGATAATGGTAGTGTAGATGCAGTGATAGCAACTTTTACTATTACTCCAGAGAGAAAAAGAATTTATAATTTCTCAGAGCCTTATTATCAAGATGCTATAGGGCTTTTAGTCTTAAAAGAAAAAAATTATAAATCTTTAGCTGATATGAAAGGTGCAAATATTGGAGTGGCTCAAGCTGCAACTACAAAAAAAGCTATAGGTGAAGCTGCTAAAAAAATTGGTATTGATGTTAAATTTAGTGAATTTCCTGATTATCCAAGTATAAAAGCTGCTTTAGATGCTAAAAGAGTTGATGCGTTTTCTGTAGACAAATCGATATTGTTAGGCTATGTGGATGATAAAAGTGAAATTTTGCCAGATAGTTTTGAACCACAAAGTTATGGTATTGTAACCAAAAAAGATGATCCAGCTTTTGCAAAATATGTTGATGATTTTGTAAAAGAACATAAAAATGAAATTGATGCTTTAGCGAAAAAATGGGGTTTATAATATGAATGAAAGTGTAGGTTTTGTTGAACATTTAAGACAAATTCTTACTTCTTGGGGTTTATATGATGAAAATAGTATAAGCCCTTTTGCGGTATGGAAATTTTTAGATGCTTTGGATAATAAAGATGCTTTTATTAATGGTTTTATTTATACTTTAGAAGTAAGCATTCTTGCTTTGCTTATAGCTACAATTTTTGGAACTATAGGCGGAGTTATGGCTACAAGTAGATTTAAAATTATCAGAGCCTACACTAGAATTTACGTAGAGCTTTTTCAAAATGTTCCTTTGGTAATACAAATTTTCTTTTTGTTTTATGCCTTGCCTGTTTTAGGTATAAGACTTGATATATTTACTATTGGTGTATTGGGTGTTGGAGCTTATCACGGAGCTTATGTAAGCGAGGTGGTTAGAAGTGGAATTTTGGCTGTGCCAAGAGGTCAGTTTGAAGCTTCTGCTTCTCAAGGGTTTACTTATATTCAACAAATGCGTTATATTATAGTACCTCAAACCATTAGAATTATTTTACCACCGATGACAAATCAAATGGTAAATTTAATCAAAAATACCTCTGTATTGCTTATTGTAGGTGGAGCTGAGTTAATGCATTCTGCTGATAGCTATGCAGCTGATTATGGAAATTATGCGCCAGCTTATATATTTGCAGCGGTTTTATATTTTATAATTTGTTATCCTTTGGCTTATTTTGCAAAGGCTTATGAAAATAAATTAAAAAAAGCACATTTAACGAGATAAAGGGTTATTAATGGAAAATGTTTTTAATGCACAAAATATTGAATTTTTAATGCAAGGTTTATTTCTGACATTAAAAATAGCCTTAGCAACTTGTATTATTTCGATTGTTTTTGGAACTTTTTTAGCTATAACTAAAAATTATGGGGATAGATTAAGTAAATTTTTAGCAGCTTGCTATATAGATATTTTTAGAAATACTCCTTTATTATTATGGATGCTTGCAGCTTGTTTTGTTCTACCTGTATTTTTTGGACAATTTCCTCAAGCTTTTTGGGGTACTATAGGATTTTCACTTTATACGAGTTCGGTTATGGCTGAAATTATTAGAGGTGGATTAAATTCTATACCAAAAGGTCAGTTTGAAGCAGCTTATTCTCAAGGTTTTGGTAAATTTTTTACTCTTTTTTATATTATTTTACCACAAACTTTTAGAAAAATAATACCTGCTTTATTATCTCAAATTGTAACCACTGTAAAGGATACAGCTTATTTAGCGGGTTTAGGTATAGCTGAACTTACTTATAATTCAAAAACTATATTGGCAAAACTAACAAGTTTTGAAGAAATTTTAGCGATGATAGGTGTTGTTGCGGGAATTTATTTTATAATATGTTTTTCACTTTCTATGTTGGTAAGATATTATGCCAAAAAGACAGCTTACATTTCTTAAAAAAGCTTATATTTTTATATAAGCTTTTTAAATTTACAGCAGTTTTTAACATTTTTTTTATTAAAATCTTTTATATTAATTCATAATTTTATTGATTAAGGTTTTTTATGCGAGGTTATAAAATTTTTTCAGGCTCAGCTAATGTCGAATTTGCAAGGCAAGTTTCTAAATATCTCTCCCTGCCTTTAAGTGATGCTGGAGTAAAGCGGTTTAGTGATGGAGAGATTAGCGTTCAAATTGATGAGAGTGTACGCGGAAAGGATGTTTTTATTATTCAAAGTACTTGCGCTCCTACAAACGATAATTTAATGGAACTTTTAATTCTTACAGATGCTTTACGTCGCTCAAGTGCAAATTCAATTACGGCTATTATCCCATATTTTGGCTATGCGAGACAAGATAGAAAAGCAAATCCTAGAGTGCCAATTACTGCTAAACTTGTGGCTAATTTGATTCAAGCAGCTGGGATTGATCGCGTAGCTACGATAGATTTGCATGCAGGACAAATTCAGGGTTTTTTTGATATTCCAGTAGATAATCTTTATGGAAGTATAGTTTTTAATGATTATATTAAAGCCAAACATTTTAAAAATGCTATTATAGGAAGTCCAGATATAGGGGGTGTTGCAAGAGCTAGGAGTGTTGCAAAGCATTTAGGACTTGATATAGTTATAGTTGATAAGCGTCGTGAAAAAGCCAATGAAAGTGAAGTAATGAATATTATTGGAGATGTAAAAGATAAAGAAGTTATCTTAGTGGATGATATTATTGATACTGCTGGCACTATAGTTAAAGCCGCGGAAGCTTTAAAAGAAAAAGGTGCAAAATCTGTTATGGCTTGCTGTACTCATGCAGTTTTAAGTGGAAAAGCCTATGAGAGAATAGCAAGTGGAGCTTTAGATGAGCTTGTGGTAACAGATACTATACCTTTAAAAGAGCAATTACCAAATATTAAAGTATTAAGCGTTACACCTGTTTTTGCTGAAGTAATACGTCGTGTTTATCATAACGAAAGTGTAAATTCTCTCTTTATTTAGATTAAAAAAGCTTAAAGATTATTTTTAAGCTTTTCATTTTTATGCTACTTAAAGAAACAAAAAACATATATTTTTTTAAAAATGTGAAAAAACTAAACATCTTTCTATACAATTTAATCTATAAATCTGCTATTCTTTGAAAATATTTTATTTTCTTAGGAGAAATATGACTCAGTTAAGTACTAAAATTTTATGGTTGTTTGTTGCAACTTTAGGCGCTATTTGTTTTGGTTATTTAGCTTTACAAAATGGCGAAAGTGTATCAGCGATTTATTTGGTGGTTGCTGCTGTATGTATTTATATGATAGGATATAGATTTTATGGGCGTTTTGTAGCTTATAAGGTTTTAGAACTTGATAAAAATCGTGCAACACCAGCACTTGTAGAAAATGATGGGCGTGATTTTGTGCCTACAAATAAAGCTGTATTATTTGGACATCATTTTGCTGCTATTGCAGGAGCAGGTCCATTAGTAGGACCTATCTTGGCCGCTCAAATGGGATATTTGCCTTCTATGCTTTGGATTTTAGTAGGAGGAGTTTTAGCGGGTGCTGTGCATGATTTTGTTGTTCTTTTTATATCTACTCGTAGAAAAGGTAGAAGTCTTGGCGAGATGATTAAGGATGAGATGGGTAAATTTACAGGTGGAGTTGCTATGGTGGCGATTTTTGGTATTATGCTTATTATTATTGCCATTTTAGCTATGGTGGTTGTAAAAGCTTTAGCAGAATCTCCATGGGGTTTATTTACTATCGCAATGACTATTCCTATAGCAATATTTATGGGAATTTATATGCGTTTTATCCGTCCAGGTAGAGTAGGGGAGGCTTCTATAATAGGTTTTGTACTTTTAATTTTGGCTATTCATTATGGTAGCGTTATAGCTGCTGATCCTTATTGGGCTAAAATATTTACTTTAGAAGCTCCAACTTTGGCAATTGTTATGATGGCTTATGGTTTTATTGCTTCTGTTTTACCTGTGTGGTTTTTACTTGCTCCAAGAGATTATCTTTCAACTTTTTTGAAAATTGGTGTTATTGTGGTAATGGCTGTAGCTATTGTTTTGGTTGCTCCTGATTTACAAATGCCAAAAGCAAATATTCAGTATTTTGATGGAACAGGTCCAGTATTTGCAGGTGGAGTGTTTCCATTTTTATTTATTACCATTGCTTGTGGTGCGATCAGCGGTTTTCATGCTTTGATTTCTAGTGGAACTACTCCTAAAATGCTTGAAAACGAAACTCATGCTTTGGCTGTTGGATATGGCTCTATGCTTGCTGAAAGCGCTGTGGCGATTATGGCTTTAATTTGTGCTTGTATTTTACATCCAGGTCTTTATTTTGCTATAAACTCAAGCTCTGCTTTGATAGGAACAGATGTTGTAAATGTAGCACAAACCATTTCAAGTTGGGGATTTAGTATTACTCCTGAAGAAATTACTACTTTAACCACAAATATAGGAGAGCATACTATACTTTCAAGAACAGGTGGAGCTCCAACTTTTGCTATAGGTGTAGCTTTGATCTTGCATGAACTTTTTGGCGGCGTGGATTTGATGGCTTTTTGGTATCATTTTGCTATATTGTTTGAAGCTTTATTTATTTTAACAGCGGTGGATGCTGGGACAAGGGCTTGTCGTTTTATGGTGCAAGATATATTGGGTAATGTTTATAAACCTTTAGGAGATATTCATAATTATCCAGCTGGACTTTTGGCTACGGCTTTAAGTGTTGCAGGTTGGGGATATTTTCTTTATCAAGGTGCCATTGATCCTAAGGGAGGAATTTATACGCTTTGGCCTCTTTTTGGCGTGAGTAATCAAATGCTTGCGGGTATGGCTTTGCTTCTTGCTACAACTATACTTGTAAAAATGGGCAAGGCAAGATATACTTGGGTTACTTTAGTACCTGCGGTATTTGTCTTAGTGGCAACTCTGTATGGAGGAATTCAAAAAATTATGCCTTATGAAGAAGGCAATAAAGTAGCAAATGCGGTAAGTCATGTAGCCGCCGTTAGCATACAAAGTCAAAAAATTAAAGATTTAGAATTTAAATTAAATAATACTAAAGATGAAAAAGAAATTTCTACAATTAAAAAAGAAATTTCAATAGCCACTCAAAATAAAGTTGGAAATTTACTTAATGCAACTCTTTGTGTGTTCTTTATGATAGCTACCTTGCTTGTTATAATTTCTTGTATAGGAATTTGCTTAGGTAAAATTAAAATTCCTCTTAAAGAAACTAAGTATATTAAGATTGATGAATTTCAAAAAAATTAAGTATTATTATGAAAAAGCCGAAAGGTTTTTTCATCCCTTGGTGGGACTTTCTA
This sequence comes from Campylobacter sp. 2014D-0258, assembly GCF_008000495.1. Taxonomy (NCBI): domain Bacteria; kingdom Pseudomonadati; phylum Campylobacterota; class Epsilonproteobacteria; order Campylobacterales; family Campylobacteraceae; genus Campylobacter; species Campylobacter sp. 2014D-0258. Next base: position 88,629 of record NZ_VOAR01000015.1, on the reverse strand, counting down.
GTTATGATAAGTATTTAGAACACATGAAACAAAAACATCCAGGAAAAATTCCAAAAACCAGAGGGGAATTTTTCAAAGAATGTCTAGATAAAAAATATAATAGTGGCGGTTTAAATAAATGCTGATAAGCTTAAAGGATAAAGTTTTATCATACAAAATAAGCTTTAAGCATTTAAAAAGCCATGAATTCTTTTAAGTTCTTCACTAATAGGCTTTTTCTTTCCATCTCTTGTAACACTTACATAAGTTACTAAAGCCGAAGTTACATTAATGCAAGAAGTACAACCTTGAGAATCCACTCTTTGAGCTGTGACTTCTACTTCAACGCTGATTGAAGTATTGCCCACATTTACAACTTTAGAGTAACAAGAAATTATATCGCCTATAAAAACAGGTTCTTTAAAAACTACTTTATCCATAGAGATGGTTACAACGCGTTCAGGAGAAAGTTCTCTTGCTGCGATAGCTCCTGCTAAATCGATTTGTGAAAGTATCCATCCGCCAAAAATATTTCCCGCTGGATTTGTGTCACTTGGCATAGCTACAATTTTTAATTTTGGTTCTCCCATATCTCTCATTTTTACTCCTTATTTTAAAAAATGAATTATAATTAAAAAAGTTAAAAAGGAGAATAAAAGTATGAATAATTTTAAAGAAATAGCTAAATTGGTTAGAAAATACAAAGAAAGAAATAATGCGTTATATGAGTTTTTAGACAAAGAAGATGTGGGCGAGTATTTTAGATCTTTGATTTCTTTAAGTGAGTTAAAACAAGATACAACAACTATGCTAGCCATACTTAGGCGTTTGGTTGATTTAAAGGAAGAAAATTTAGTTCAAGAGTGGAAAAAAAACAACTTTAAGGAAGATAAGATTATAGAGTTAAAACATAAGTTCTATGAAGAGGTTAGAAAGTTTTATGAAAAAGAACATCAAAATTTAATTAATGAAATAAAAGAGAAAAAACTTTTAAATAATTTTTATCTGTCTTTAATACAAGGAGTGCATAATATAGGTTTAATTATGAATATTTTTGAAATTTCTTGGACTAAAGAAATTATAGAAAAAAATAATAAAATTTTATCTACTCAATTTCCAAATTTAGATGATGCAATGGAATTTTTACGTAAAAATCATTTATATCAAAAAACTCCAGAAGGAGAAATTTGTGAGCGAAGCTATGGTGTTTTAGTTAGAATAGGAAATTTATGGAAATTTGTTCCTTATGCGAGATTTTTCGAGAATGAAATTTTAAAATTAGAATTTGCTTTTGAAAATATGATTGATCAGCTTAAAATATTTGCTAGCAGCGAAGAGGAAAAAGCTTATATAGAATATTTTGAAAAATTAAAATTGGCGTTTTGTGAAAAAGATGAAGATAGGGTTATAAAAGCTTGGCAAGAAGCTGAATTTGCTTGGATGAAAGTAAAATCACCTTTACAAGTGGGACATCCTTTAGAATATTATGAAGATAATTATACTCATGCGGTGGCATTAGAATGGGATATAAGAATAGAAGATGAAAATGATTTTGATGTTTTGAAATTTGGTAGTGAAATTAAGGAAAGTTTTGAACATGTTTATAAAAATATAGGACTTGAAGATTGTGAATTAGAAAAAGAAGTTTTATCTAATATAGAAAAAACTCAACTTTATATTTGCACTCCGATGATATTTTATGGTGCTGAACTTAAAGGTTTATTCTCAGCTCAAGTCGTTCCAAATGATGAGTTTGTAAGTTCTAAGGCGGGCAAAAAAATATTTGCCTTTATAAATTTTGTATATGAAAATGCTAAAACAAAGCCTTTTATGAAAATTTCTAGCGAGGTTTTTGATAAAGAATTTTTGGATTTTGGAAGAAATATTTTATTTTATCAGGAAAAAATTTGGAAAAGGGTTTATGAAGTATCAACTATAGGCCATGAATTTGGTCATATATTTTTTATTGCTAATGATACTGAAAAAACAATGAATCAGAGTGGTTTTTTTAAAAATATAGAAGAATATAAAGCTACTACAGGTGGACTTATAAATTTCTTTTATCATGAACAAGATGACTTGATAATGCCTGTTTTTCATGAACTTATAAAAAGAGCTATTGGACTTATTTCTTGGCAAAGGGTTGATGAAGTTAGACCTTATTATACAGAAGGACTTATTCATCTTAGTTTGCTTTTTGAAAGTGAAGTATTGATTTTTGAAAATAATAATTTGAAGATAAATTTTGATTTAGGGCATTATGAAAAATTTAAAGAACTAACTTTAAAAAATTATCATGAATTAGCAAAACACTATGCTTTAAGACTTGATGCAAAAGAGTTTTTAAGTAGATTTTGTGAAATTGAAGATAATATTTTTCTTCCTATTATGCCTAAGTGTAAAGAATTTGTTAAATTTTATTATGATTTATACGAGAAAATTGGCAATGAAATTGATAATAGCGGAGAATTTGAAAGATATAAGAAAAAATAATAAAGTTTTTTGAAAAAAACTTAAAAAAAGCTGTTTTTTACTTGATATTGTTTTTTAAATATGCTAAAATTAGGCGTTTCAATTAAAACAAAGGAGCTTTTATGACTAAAGCAGATTTCATTTCATTAGTTGCTCAAACAGCTGGGCTAACAAAAAAAGACGCTACTACTGCTACTGATGCAGTTATTTCTACTATTACTGATGTTTTAGCTAAAGGTGATAGCATCAGTTTTATTGGTTTTGGTACTTTTTCAACTCAAGAAAGAGCTGCTAGAGAAGCTAGAGTACCAAGCACAGGAAAAACAATCAAAGTTCCTGCTACAAGAGTTGCAAAATTTAAGGTAGGTAAAAACCTTAAAGAAGCTGTTGCAAAAGCAAGCGGCAAAAAGAAAAAATAAAACTTCGGCTAGATAAATTCTAGCCTTCTTTTTTAATTAATTCAGATATTTTGTATCTTTTATTTACTTTATTTTTTTAAACTTTTATAAAACTATCATTATTAAACAAAAAAGGATATTAAAATTATGAAAGTACATGAAAAAGTAAGTGAGCTTATAGGAAATACTCCTATTATACATTTGAAAAAATTTGGTATCAATGTTTTTGCTAAATGTGAATTTTTAAATCCTAGTCATTCTATAAAAGATAGAGCAGCTTTTGAAATGATTAAAGATGCTTTAGATAGTAAAAAAATTAATCAAGATACTACAATAGTTGAAGCAACTAGTGGAAATACTGGAATTTCTTTGGCTATGATTTGTGCAGATTTGGGACTTAAATTTATTGCTGTAATGCCTGAATCTATGAGTTTAGAAAGAAGAAAAATGATAACACTCTTTGGCGCTAGGTTAGAATTAACTCCTGCAAATTTAGGAATGAAAGGAGCGGTTGATAAAGCAAATGAAATATTGTTAAATACTCCAAATTCTTTTATGATTTCTCAATTTGAAAATATTTCAAATAAAAATGCGCATCGTAAGAATACGGCTTTAGAAATTTTAAGAGATTTGGATAATAAACTTGATATTTTTGTAGCTGGTTTTGGAACTGGCGGTACTATTAGTGGAATTGGGGAAATACTAAAAGAAAAATTAGAAAAAGTGCATATTGTTGGAGTCGAGCCTCTAAATTCTCCATTGCTTAGCAAAGGTGAAGCGGGAAGCCATAAAATACAAGGAATAGGGGCAAATTTTATACCTGCTATTTTAAATAAAGAAGTTATAGATGAAGTGATCACGGTAAGTAATGAAGATGCTATAAATACAGCCAAAGAACTTGCCAAAAGTGGTTTAATGGTAGGTATATCAAGTGGAGCAAATGTATTTGCCGCAAGTATGCTAGCAAAGAAATTTCCAGATAAAAGAATTTTAACTATGCTAAACGATACGGCTGAAAGATACCTCTCAACTGATCTTTTTGCTTAAGTATAATTATTGAGAATTTAGAAAAATTCTAAGTTCTCTTAAAATTTCTTGTGGATTTAAATCGCTAATTTCTTTATAAAAATGACCTTTTTCATCAATAAGATAAAGCATATTGCTATGTGCTATAGAATAACCCATAAAAGAATCATTTAGATCTATTTTTTGATATTGAACATTATATTGTTTTGTTATTTTTTGAAGAGTTTTTTCATCTTTTGTAATTAAAGCATCTGCTTTTGGGTAAAAGTATCGTAACCATTCGTTTGTATTGCTTAAGTTGTTATCTCTATTTGGATCTAAAGAAATAAAAAGAAGGTGAGCCTTAGGATTATTGATTTGCTTTAAGGCTTTGCCTACTAAACTAAGAGTTGCTGGACAAACATCAGGGCAATAAGTGTATCCAAAATAGATAATAAGCTTATCTCCTTTAAAATCTTTTAGGGTGGTTTCCTCTTTTAAGTCTGATTTTAAGATAAAATCATAAGAATTTTGATGATTTTTAATAAAAAATATTACACCTAAAATAATGGCAACTATAACTATAAACAAAATAATATTTTTTTTCATTTTTTTAGCTCAAAATCAAAATAAAACCCTATGGGTTTATTATTATCCATAAATTCTACCCTAAAACGCATAGTATCTAAAACGCAAGCAGCAAGAACTATTTTACTTTCATAGTCTGTTGAATTTAATCGATGTATTTTAGGTTTAATTTCACCCATATACATATTTAATCCATAAATTTTAATTCCTAAGTTGTTATAATTTCCTAGATTTACAATCTTTAGATTTGTAACATCTAAAGATTGTAAGGGTTTGGGATTTAGGGAAATTAAGACTTCTTTATTATTAAAACTATATGTACAGTCTTTAACATTAAGATCGCAAGTCAATGGGGTAGAAAAATCAGCTTTTGTTATTTTTTTAGAATCTTTTATTATATAAAAATCAAAAATAATATATAAAACAACAATAACAAAAGCAAAAGCTAGGATAAAAATAATTTTTCTCATTAATTAAAATTCTTTAGAATCAATATTTTTTAACTCTATGATTTTATGATTATTAAATTTTAAATCTAAATTTACCTTCGTGTCTTTAATAATAGGTTTTTTTAGTTTTAAAAGCATTATATGGTAACCTCCTGATTTAAGCTCTGTGCTTGAATGAGCTTTTATAATAATTTCAGGAATTTTTTGCATCATCATTTTTCCATCTTTATGTATATGTGTATGCAGTTCACTGACTTCACTGATATCGCTTTTGGCACTTATTAGAGCAATATCCTTATCAGTATTATTAAAAATGGTAAGAAAAATAGCACTATTTTGCGCATGAGGTGGAGTTTGTTTTACAAAGGCATTTTTTACCTCTATATCATTAACAGCCCAAAGATTTACAGCAAAAAGAGCACCTAAGAGAAGAATTTTTTTTATATTGTATCCTTATTTTTATAATATTAAATATTTGTTCATTATATCAAAAAATATTTTTATTTGAATATAAAATTTTGAAAATTTTTCAATGTGTGTTACCTGTTTGAAAATTTTTTGCATAGTAACATCAAAATCAAAGAAAAAACCAGTTGGAGCATTATTGTTTAAAAATTCAACCCTAAATCTAGAATCATCGGTAATGCTTCTACCTATAAAATTTATAAGAATATCACCATTAACTATATTAAATTTAGGAATGATATCACCTATATAGGAATTTAAACTATAAATTTTAATCTTTAAATTAGAATAATGAGGAAAATTTTTAATTTTTATAGTAGTTTTATTGAAAATTTTTATAGGTTTTGGGTAGGCTGAAACTTCAATATTTTTTTTATTAAAAGAAAAAACACAATCTTGTAAATTTAAGTCACAAGTTAGAGGTTGGCATGTATTTAAGCTAAATACACTTTCTTTCTTTTTATCATATAATGCATAAAAAGCTAAAAACAAAATGCCTAAAAAAGACATTCCTATAAAAAAATTTCTTATCATTATAGACAACCTTTTAAAACAAGCCTTTATGATTTATAAAAATTATATCATAAATAAGGCCGCATTGTTAATATAATTAATATTTTTTAAGAAAAAAAATATTATAATCACAAACATTTTTGACTTAAAAAATTTTGAAATACCTAAGGAAAAACATTGTTAAAACGACTTGCTTTATTAATTACACTTTCTTCATTGATGTTGCATGCCTCAGATCTTGTTAAAATTTATCTTAATCAAGGATTAGATGCTGTTGGTGTAGCAATTGAAAAAGAATTAACTCAAAAGGATTTTTGGTTAAGTGAAATAGGAGATAAAAATATTTCACTTGGATACTATGATGATAATGTTGCTATCGTGCTTACAAATAAAACAGATAAAATTCTCCGTGTTTATTCTTATGAGGACGGAAAAATAAGAAAAGATTTTGAACAAAAAGAAATAATAACTGGATTAATGGGTGATAAAAAAATAGAAGGAGATTTGAAAACGCCAGTAGGTTTTTATGAGTTAGGCCGTAAGTTTAATCCAGGTGATCCTTATTATGGTCCCTTTGCTTTTGCTACAACTTATCCAAATTTACTTGATAAAGTACAAGGAAAAACAGGTGGTGGTATTTGGATCCATGGCTATCCTTTAGATGGTTCTAGACTTGATGAATTTAAAACAAGAGGATGTATTGCTTTATTTAATAATAATTTGGAGAAATTTGCACAAGTTGTACAAGATAAAAAAGTTTTTGTTATGACAGAAGAAAAAGAAAAAATTAGAGCTAAAAAGGATCAAATAGCTAGTTTATTAGCTGATCTTTTTACATGGAAACTAGCTTGGACAAATAGTGACACTAATACCTATTTAAGTTTTTATGATGAGCAAGAATTTAAACGTTTTGATAAAATGAAATTTGAACAGTTTGCTTCCATGAAAAAATCTATTTTTTCTCGTAAAGAAGATAAAAAGATTAAATTTTCAGATATTAATATCAGCCCTTATCCGAATTTAGAAAATGAAACTATGTATAGAATTTCATTTTATGAGGATTATTACACTAAAAACTATCAGTTTAGAGGCGATAAAATTTTATACGTTAAGATAGATAGTAAAGGTAAAATGAAAATTTTAGCAGAGCAATAAATGTCTTTAATAAAAATTGATCAAAAAGCTTATGAATATAATTTAAGACATATTGCTAAAAAAATAGGGAGTTTTCAAAGATTAATTTGCGTTTTTAAAGATAATGCATATGGACATGGAGCTAAGCTTTTAGCTCCATTAGCCAAAAATTTAGGAGTTTCTTTTGTTGCTGTTAAGAGTGAAGAAGAAGCTCAAGAAATCGAAGAATTTTTTGAGAATATATTAATACTATCACATCGTCCTCATGGTAATGAAAATTCTCGATTTATTTATGCTTTAAATGATATTTCCCAAGTAAAAAAATACAAGCAAGATATAAAAATACATCTAAAAATAGATACAGGCATGCATCGCAATGGAATTTGTGTAGAAAATTTAGAACATGCTATAGATCTTATTCAAAGTAGTGATTTAAAACTTACTGGAATGTTTACACATTTTGCTAGTGCAGATGAAATGGATGGAAGTTTTTTTGTTCAAAAAGAAAATTTTCAAAAAGCTAAAAAGATAGTAAAAAAATATTTTTCAAATTTATTATTTCATTCGCATAATTCTGCAGCATTATTTAGAGGGAAAATTCCTGAAGATGAATATTGTAGAGTTGGGCTTGTTCAATTTGGATATGGGGATTCAAATTTAAAAAGAGTTTTAAGCTTGTATGCTCATAGATTAAGTCAAAGGATTTTGCAAAAAGGACAGAGTATAGGATATGGAGGCATTTTTACTGCTGCAAAGGATATGGAAGTAGCAACTTATGATTTGGGTTATGCTGATGGTCTTTTCCGTTACAATGGAAAAGGGGAGTTGGTGCTTGGAAATGGAAAAGTAATGCTTGGAAAGATGTCAATGGATAGTTTTTCTTGTGAAAATTCTGGTGAGGAAATTTGCGTGTTTAAAGATGCTGATATTTGGGCTGATTTTTTTCATACTATTAACTATGAAATTTTAGTAAAATTAAATCCTAACATTCAAAGAGTTCTAGTATAAATATGTTTAATATAGTTTTAGTTCACCCTAGAATACCGCAAAATACAGGTAGTATAGGTAGAATGTGTTTTAATGCTGGTTTTAAACTTCATATCATTAAACCAACTGTTTTTGATATTTCTCAAAAGGCTGTTAGAAGGGCAGGGCTTGATTACTGGGATAAATTAGAACCCATTATTTGGGAGAATCTTGAAGAATTTTTAAATGAAAATATGATTTATAAAAATCGCTTTTTTTTCGCAACAACTAAGAGTCAAAAAGCTTATTTTGATGCAAAATTTCAAAAAAATGATTTCTTATTCTTTGGAAGTGAGAGTTATGGCTTACCTATGGAATTAATGCAATTAAATTGGGAAAATGCTATAACTATACCTATGAAATCTTATGGAAGAAGTTTAAATTTAGCTACAAGCGTTGGTATAATCTCTTATGAAGCTTTAAGACAAAATTTTAGCAATTTTGTTTCTTAAAAGTTTCAAATTTACACAATAACTTAAAACAAATAAAATCATAAAGTCCTTTTTATAAAAATTATGTTAAAGTAAAATTTAGATTATTTTTTGAGGAGTTTGGATGAATTTAGATATTATGCTAGATTTTGCCAATAAAGCGTCTGATATTATAGCTAATAAGATTGTCCCAAATACAGACATTATTATGGTAGTTTTACTTATTGTTTGTGGGCTTTATTATAGTTTTTTAACTCGCTTTGTTCAGTTTCGTATGTTGAGTTCTGTATTTAAAATTCTTACAGAAAAAAACGAAGGACACACTAAAGAACATATTTCACCTTTTCAGGCATTGATGATCTCAACTGCTTCTAGAGTTGGTATAGGAAATATCGCTGGAATTTCTTTGGCATTGGCTACAGGTGGAGCTGGTGCTTTATTTTGGATGTGGGTTATGGCATTTTTTGGTGGTGCTTCAGCATTTGCTGAAAGTACCTTAGCTCAAGTTTACAAATCAAAAGATGATACAGGTGGATTTAAAGGTGGGCCAGCTTATTATATAAAAAAAGCCTTAGGCTCACATTTTTTTGGAGCTTTTTTTGCTTTTATTCTTATTATTACTTATGCTTATGGATTTAACGGACTTCAAAGTCAAACAATGACTTCGTCTTTTAAAGTTTATTATGATATGTTTAATCCAAATGCTGCTGTAGATTTTGCATCAAGTTCTTGGCCAATGATTATTGGTATTGTTTTAACTATTTTTGGTGCATGGATGTTTTTTTCTCACCATACTAAAATAGGTAAAATTAGTTCTTTAATTGTTCCTTTTATGGCTTTAGCTTATGTTTTACTTGCTGTGATTGCTGTTTTAATGAATTTTGATAAAATTCCTTCTGTGGTTCATATGATTTTACAAAGTGCTTTTGATTTTAAAGCGATTTTTGGTGGTTTTGCTGGTTCTGCTTTAGTTATAGGGATTAAAAGAGGACTTTTTTCAAATGAAGCAGGTATGGGCTCGGCACCTAATGCAGCTGCAGCAGCTTTGACAAGTCATCCAGCTAAACAAGGTGTTATACAAGCCTTTTCAGTTTTAATTGATGTTGTTGTTTGTACAAGTTCTGGATTTTTAGTTCTTTTTTCTATGGCATATTTAGGACTTGGAGAAAGTAAAATTGATGGTGGAATGCCTTTAGTTCAAGAAGCTATGCGTGAGTATTATGGTAGCTTTGGAATCCATTTTATTACTATAGCTATTGTTCTTTTTGCAATAACTTCTTTAATAGGAAATTATTATTATGCTCAAGCTAATGTTAAATATTTAACAAATTCCAAATTTGTAATGAATTTGTTTAGAATTACAGCTGTAGCTATGATTTTTATAGGCTCGCAAATGAATTTAAAACTTGCTTGGAATTTGGCTGATTTGACTATGGCTTTCATGGCAACGACAAATATTATATCTTTATTGCTTTTAGGTGGTATAGTAAATAAAGTTTTAAAAGATTTTAATACGCAACAAAAATCTGGTATAGATCCTAAATTTAACGCTAGCAAACTTGGAATTAAAAACGCTGAATGTTGGGATTAAAATTCATAAGCCTTAATGGCTTATGAATTAATGATTTAAAACCTTATTTAAAAATTCTCTCAATCTTTCATTGCTAGGATTTTCAAATACTTCTTTAGGGCTTGCATCAACAGCAATTTTTCCTTTATCCATAAAAAATATACGATTGGCAACATTTCTAGCAAAGCCCATTTCATGAGTTACTACAAGCATAGTTAAACCTTCTTTTGCAACATCTTTCATAATGCTTAGAACCTCGCCTATCATTTCAGGATCTAGAGCTGAAGTAGGCTCATCAAATAAAATAACATCAGGATTCATCATCAAGCTTCTAGCAATAGCTATGCGTTGTTTTTGTCCGCCAGAGAGCTTATGGGGCATTATATTTTCTTTGTCTGCTAAACCCACCTTAGTAAGAAGTATTTTTGCTTTTTTTATGGCTTCTTCTTGACTTAAAATTCCTGTTTTAATGGGTGTTAAACATAAATTTTCCATAACATTTTTATTAGCAAAAAGATTAAAATGCTGAAACACCATGCTAACTTTTTGCCTGATCTTATTAATATCAATTTCTTTATCAAGTATGTTTTGCTTATTGATTAAAATTTCCCCACTATCAGCTAGTTCTAAGCGATTGATGCAGCGTAAAAATGTACTTTTTCCTCCTCCACTTGGACCTATGATAGCTATTACATCGCCTTTTGAGATTGTAGTGTTAATATTTTTTAAAACTTCTAATTCTCCATATTTTTTTTGTAAATTTTTAACTTCAATCATTTTTATTCATCCTAAGTTCAAGTTTTTTTGCAAAATAACTAAAAATTTTTACACTTACGTAATAAACAAGTCCAGTGAAAATAATAGGTTTTGGATTGTAAAGTACGGCTTGCAAGCTTTGACTTTGCATGGTAATATCAATAACACTAATAAATCCTACAACAGAAGTTTCCTTAAATAAAGAAATAAATTCATTAGCTAATGCAGGTAGAATGTTTTTAGTAGCCTGAGGAAGAATAATTTCTTTCATTGAAGTTTTGTAATCAAGTCCCATTGCTCTTGCAGCTTCCATTTGTCCTTTATCTACACTATTAATGCCACTTCTTACAATTTCTGCTATATAAGCCGAGCTATTAAGTCCTAGTGCAAGAATGGCTGCATAAAGGTTGTCTATAAAAGTAAAAATTACAAAAGCAAAAATCATCAATTGTAAAATTACCGGTGTTCCTCGTATAATGTCTATATATTCATCTATAATAAAATTAAGTGTTTTAAATTTAGAGAAGCGTAAAATAGCCAAGCTAAAACCAATAATCACTCCGATAATAACAGCACAAGCAGTTAATAAAAGCGTAATAAGATAGCTTTTTAAATAAGCTTTTGCATTTTCTGTATAGCCATAGCTTACAACTCCACTAGGATCTTGAATTTTTAATATTTCTATCGGGAAAGAAAAATAGCCCCATAAAATAATAATAACAAAAAAAACAAAAATTCTTATATTTTTCTGATTCAATTTGCAAACCTTTTCAGAGAAATTATTTAAAAAAAAGATTTTATAGAAATATCTTTGAATTTTCTCTAAAGATTTAAAAAAATGTGTTAGAATTTCCCAAAAATAAGGTTGTGTTTATGGAAATTTTAGATTTCATTCTAATAGTTATTTTTGTGTTTTTAATGATTGTTTTGGTCATAGGTTTTAATCGTCAAATGATGCAAAAAAACAAAGAAAGAGAAGAAAGATTTAAAAAATATAAAAAAGGAGAACAAAATGAGTAAAAAAGTATTAATTCCATTAGCTCAAGGTTTTGAAGAAGCTGAATTTATAGGAATTGCGGATGTTTTAAAACGAGCAAGAGAATTAAATCCAGATTTGGAAGTTGTTATAGCTTCGTTAAACAGTGAGTTATTAGTAAAAGGTGCTAATGACATTAGTATAAAAGCAGATTGTTCTATAGAGGATGTTGATATAGAAAATTTAGATGCCATTGCTTTGGCGGGTGGCTTTGAAGGTATGATGAATCTTAAGAATTCAAATGTTATTTTAAATATCATTAAACAACTTCATAGTAAAAATAAAATTGTTGCCGCAATCTGTGCTTCTCCTATAGTCTTAAATGAAGCAGGTGTTTTAGAGGGCGAGTTTGCTTGCTATCCTAGTTGTGAAGTTGGACTTAATGGAAATCGTGTTAACAAGGCTGTAGTTGTAAATAAAAATGTTATAACTTCAGCAGGTCCAGCTACGGCAATTCTTTTTGGTTTAGAGCTAGCTAAAAAGTTATGCGGTGATGAAATTTATCAAAAATTATATGAGGGAATGTTGCTACCTTTGACAAAATAGTTTAAATGGTAGTTTTTCTACCATTTAAACTAAAATAAAGCTTGAGGATTTTCTTTTTTTGTTTTTTCCTTAGGCAGTTCAAAACCTCCAAGCATATGAAAATGCAAATGAAAAACTTCTTGTCCACTATTTTTTCCACAGTTTGTTACCAAGCGATATCCACTTTTATCTACACCTAAAAGAACAGCTAATTCTTGTATGAAACTTGTCATTTTGGCCATAACTTCAGGATCAAATTCTTGAAAGTCTTTAAAATGTTTTTTAGGAATTATAAGTATATGTATAGGTGCTTTGGGTGCAATATCATGAAATGCTAGAAAATCGTCACTTTCAAGCACTTTATTGCATGGAAGTTTACCTTCAACTATGAGTTCAAAAATTGTTTTTTCTTGCATTATTTATCCTTTTTTATTGTTGGTTTGATACAATTATATCTTTAAAGTTTGGTTTTTATGCTGAATTTAAAATAGTTTTTAATAGAATTAGAACTTGAAATATTTTATTTAAGGTAAGAAAATTGCAAAATTTTATAGAACAGATTCAAAAATGTGAGAATTTAAATGATTTGGAAGCCATTAGGATTTCCGTTCTTGGAAAAAAAGGTATTTTAACAGAAGGCTTTACAAAGCTTAAAGAGTTAGAAGATGAGGCGAAAAAAGAATTTGCTGCTAAACTAAATGCACAAAAAGAAATATTTAATGAGGCTTATTTAGCCAAATTTAAAGATTTGGAAAATCTTGCTTTAGAAGAAAGAATGAAACAAGATGCTTTAAATTTTAACTATTTTGATGAAAGTATTACAACAGGTGCCTTGCATCCTGTTATGAGCACCATGGATAAAATCATAGAGTATTTTATAGCTTTGAATTTTAGCATAGAAAAAGGGCCTTTAATAGAAGATGACTTTCATAATTTTGAAGCGTTAAATTTACCTAAATCTCACCCTGCAAGAGATATGCAAGATACCTTTTATTTTGATGATAAAAGGCTTTTAAGAACACAAACTTCGCCAGTGCAAATACGGACAATGCTTGCACAAAAACCTCCTATTAGGATGATAGCCCCTGGTGCTGTATTTAGAAGAGATTTTGATATTACGCATACTCCTATGTTTCATCAAGTTGAAGGCCTTGTGGTGGAAGAAGGGCAAAAGGTTAGCTTTGCAAATTTAAAAAGTGTATTGGAAGATTTTTTGCGTTATATGTTTGGAGATGTGAAAGTTCGTTTTCGTCCAAGTTTTTTTCCATTTACAGAACCTTCTGCTGAAGTTGATATTTCTTGTGTATTTTGCAAAGGAAAGGGTTGTAGAGTTTGCAAACATACAGGTTGGCTTGAAGTTTTAGGATGTGGAATAGTTGATCCTAATGTTTATAATTTTGTTGGTTATGAAAATGTAAGTGGTTATGCCTTTGGATTGGGAGTAGAGCGTTTTGCAATGCTTTTGCATCAAATTCCAGATTTAAGATCTTTATTTGAAGGTGATTTGAGATTATTGGAGCAGTTTAGATGATAATTACTAAAAGTTGGTTGAATGATTGGTTAGAACTTGAAGAAATAAGTTTGGATAAAATAGCTAAAACTTTAAACTCTATAGGTATAGAAGTTGATAGGGTTGGCGCTTTAAAGGCTCCAGATAAAGTTGTTGTAGGCTATGTTAAGGAAAAAATTAAACATGAAAATTCAGATAAATTAAGCATTTGTCAAGTTGATATCGGAAGTGAAACCTTGCAAATTGTCTGCGGTGCTGCGAATGTTGATGCAGGACAATTTGTAGCTGTTGCAACTAAAGGTGCTATCATGCCAAACGGTATGGAAATAAAAGAAGCAAAATTACGAGGAGTGGATTCTTGTGGTATGCTTTGTTCTAGTTTAGAACTGGGTTTTGAAAAAATCAATGAAGGAATTATGCTTTTAGATGAGAGTATAGGGAAATTAGAACTTGGGAGAGCTTTAAATACTTATGAAATTTTTAATGATGAGCTAATAGAAGTAGAACTTACTCCTAATAGGGGTGATTGTTTAAGTATTTATGGTATTGCTCGTGATTTGGCTACAGCTTTAAATTTAAATTTAAAAGAACCAAAACCATTCAAAGAAAGTGAAAATGTTTTAGGTATCGGTAGAATTTTGCGCTTAGCAGCTGAGAAAGAACTTAATGGACTTTATAATTATCGAGCCATAGAGTTAAAAGAAGAAATTCAAACAAACTTATTACTTAGTTTAAGACTTGCTCAAATTGAAGGTTTGGGAAAAAATTCCATAGAAAATTTATTAAATTATGCAACACATTCAACTGGTGTTCTTTTTAATGCTTATGATTTAAGTAGTTTTTCTGAAAAAGATGAAGAATTTACCATTAATTTAAGCAAGCAAGTGCATGGAGAAACAAAAGTATCTTGCAAAGATAAACTTTTAAGCTTTAGCGGAATTTTCCAAAATAATGAAAGTAGATGTAAAGATGATTCTAAAATAATTATTATTGAGGCTAATTATACCGATCCATTGGTAATTGCAGATGCTAAAATATATCATAAAGATCAAGATGAAAAAATGCTTTATAGAAGTTTTAGGGGAAGTGAACCTAAATTAAATTTAGGAATGGATTTTTTGCTTAGTATTTTTGAGCAGATTCCAAATCTTGTTATTTATAGTTCTTCTCAACAAATTTTAACTGACAAAGAAT
This sequence comes from Campylobacter sp. 2014D-0258, assembly GCF_008000495.1. NCBI lineage: Bacteria > Pseudomonadati > Campylobacterota > Epsilonproteobacteria > Campylobacterales > Campylobacteraceae > Campylobacter > Campylobacter sp. 2014D-0258. The sequence continues at coordinate 73,578 of NZ_VOAR01000015.1, read as the reverse complement.
TACCAATCATACCAATAAGTATTGAAAGTATTGGCGATATAATAGGGCAAAATGTTGATAAAGATGAAGTATTAAAAATATTGAAAAAATTAGGTTTTGAACTCATACTTTCAGGTGAAGGGCTTATAAATGTTAAAGCACCTTTACATCGTCCTGATATTAAAAATTTATCAGATATTTGCGAGGAAGTTGTAAGAATTATAGGTATTGATAATATTGCTTCTAAGGGTTTAGAATTTATAGAAAAAAATCGTTTAAATTCTGCATATAAAAATTATATTGAGTTTTTGAATTTAAGGAAAAGAGCAGTAGCTAGTGGTTATTTTGAAAGCTTACATTATGTTTTGGATAATGAAGAAGAACTTAAAAGATTGGGTTTTGACTCTGTTAAATTAAAACTAATTAATCCAATTACAGCAGAACTTAATACTTTAAGAACAACCCTTTTAAATCATTTGTTAAATGCAGCAAGTTTAAATGCAAAAAATTCTAAAAAAATTATTAAACTTTTTGAACTAGGGGCTGTTTTCAATGTTAATAATCAAGAATTAAATCGTATCGCATTTATCCATTCTGGCTTAAAAGAAGAAGCTAAAATTTCTAATAAGGCCAAACCTGAATCGGTGCAATTTTATGATTTTCTTTTAGACATTAAAAATATTATAGGTGATTTTAAACTAAAATCATCAAAATATAATATTTTAAGCCTTTATGAACAAGCAGATATTTATCTATCGGATATTAAAGTAGGTTTTATAGGCCGTTTGCATTTAAAAATAGAAAATGAGAGAGATTTACCAAAAACATATATTTGCGAACTTGATTTAGATTTAATCAGGCAAGATTTTAAAATAGCTAAGCCTTACTCCAAATTCCCAGCTATCACTAGAGATCTTAGCGTGTTAATACCTAAAGGTTTTGAATACAATCAGATTAAAAATTGTATCGAAGAATTGAATTTAGAAATACTTGAAAATTTTCGTTTAGTTGATATTTATAGTGATGAAAACCTTAAAGAATTTTATAGCATTACTATAAGTTTTTCTTTTAGGGATATAAATAAAACTCTAGAGGATAATCAAGTCAATGAATGTATGGATAAAATTTTAAATACTCTTAAAAATTTGGGTCTTGATTTAAGATGAAAATTTACAAATTGCAAACCCCTGTAAATGCCATACTTGAAAATATAGCAGCAGATAAAAGCATATCTCATCGTTTTGCTATATTTTCGCTTTTAACACAAGAAGAAAATAAGGCTCAAAATTATCTCTTAGCTCAAGATACTTTAAACACTCTTGAAATTATAAAAAATCTTGGAGCTAAAATTGAACAAAAAGATTCTTGCGTCAAAATTATACCCCCTAAAGAAATTTTATCTCCAAATTGTATTTTAGACTGTGGAAATTCAGGAACTGCTATGCGTTTGATGATAGGATTTTTAGCAGGAATTTCTGGTTTTTTTGTTTTAAGTGGAGATAAGTATTTAAACAATCGTCCTATGAGAAGGATAAGCAAACCACTTACTCAAATAGGCGCTAGAATTTATGGAAGAAATGAGGCAAATTTAGCTCCACTTTGCATAGAAGGTCAAAATTTAAAAGCTTTTAACTATAAAAGCGAAATTTCTTCGGCTCAAGTTAAAACAGCTATGATTTTATCTGCTTTTAGAGCTGATAATGTATGCATTTTTAGTGAAATTTCTCTTAGTCGAAATCATAGTGAAAACATGTTAAAGGCTATGAAAGCTCCAATAAGGGTTAGCAATGATGGCTTAAGTCTTGAAATAAGTCCTTTAAAAAAACCTTTAAAAGTTCAAAATATAATCATTCCTAATGACCCTTCTTCGGCTTTTTATTTTGCTTTAGCAGCTATTATTTTGCCTAAATCTCAAATTATTTTAAAAAATATTTTACTTAATCCTACTCGTATAGAGGCGTATAAAATTTTGCAAAAAATGGGTGCAAAACTTGAAATGACAATAACTCAAAATGATTTTGAAACTATTGGTGAGATCAGGGTGGAGTCTAGCAAGCTTAATGGCATAGAAGTTAAAGATAATATTGCTTGGTTGATAGATGAAGCGCCTGCTTTGGCTATAGCTTTTGCTTTGGCTAAGGGTAAATCTAGTTTAATAAATGCTAAAGAATTACGCGTTAAAGAAAGCGATAGGATTGCTGTGATGGTTGAAAATCTAAAGCTTTGTGGTGTTAAAGCTAGAGAACTTGATGATGGTTTTGAAATAGAAGGTGGATGCGAACTAAAATCTTCAAAAATTAAAAGCTATGGAGATCACCGTATTGCTATGAGTTTTGCTATTTTAGGTTTGCTTTGTGGAATTGAGATTGATGATAGTGATTGTATAAAAACTTCTTTTCCAAATTTTATAGAGATTTTATCAAATTTAGGAGCTAGGATTGATTATTGAATTAGCAAAAAACTATGGTTTTTGTTTTGGTGTTAAAAGAGCTATTAAAAAAGCAGAACAAATAAAAGATGCCGCAACTATAGGCCCTCTTATTCATAATAACGAAGAAATTTCTCGTTTGCAAAAAAATTTTAATGTCAAAACTTTGGAAAATATACAAGCTTTAAGCAATGAAAAAAAGGCTATTATAAGAACTCATGGTATTACAAAGCAAGATTTAGAGGAATTGAGAAAAAAAGATATAGAAATTTTTGATGCCACTTGTCCTTTTGTTACAAAACCACAACAAATTTGCGAGCAAATGAGCAAGGAGGGTTATGAAGTTGTTATTTTTGGAGATGAAAATCATCCCGAAGTTAAAGGAGTAAAAAGTTATGTAAGTACAAAAGCTTATGTGGTTTTGGATAAAAAAGAACTTCAAAATATAAAACTTCCTAATAAAATAGCTGTAGTAAGCCAAACAACTAAGAAGCCTGAGCATTTTATGGAGATAGTAAATTTTTTAATACTTAAAACCAAAGAAGTAAGGGTTTTTAATACTATATGCGATGCAACCTTTAAAAATCAAGATGCCATTAAAGAACTCTCGCTTAAAAGTGATGTTATGGTTGTTGTAGGGGGTAAAAACTCAGCCAATACAAAACAACTTTTTTTGATTGCAAAAACCAATTGTGAAGATAGCTATCTAATTGAAACCGAAGAAGAGTTAAAAAAAGAATGGTTTTTGGATAAAAAACATTGTGGCATTAGTGCAGGTGCTAGTACTCCTGATTGGATCATACAAAAAGTTATCGCCAAAATAGAAAATTTTAAAATTAATTAAAAAATGTTTTCAAATAGAATAAAAAAGTCAAAAATTTAAAAAAAATTAACAAAAATAAAAAAACTTAACACTAATTAAAGAAAAATAAGGTAAAATCAATCAATTTCTAAAAATTATTTTAAAGGACCATAATGAGCGAGGTGAACAAAAAAGTTCAAGGCGGCGTAGATGATTATCTTGAGGAAGAAGATTTTGGACAGCTTTTAGAAGCTTTCGATAAATCAAGAGAAGAGGCTACAACAGAGGGTGTGATTGTAGAGATCAAAAATGATGAAGTTTATGTAGATATAGGTAAAAAATCTGAAGGTATTTTAGCTCTTAGCGAAATACAAGATGATAATTCTAAGCTATTATTTAATGTAGGCGATAGTATTAAAGTTGCTGTTATGGGTTCTCGTGGTGGCAGATCTTTACTTTCTCATAAAAAAGCTTTGAGAAAAGAAAAAGTTATTGAATTTATTAAAAACTATCAAGAAAATCAAGATGATATTTTTACCGTAAAAGTAGTTGGAAAAAATAAAGGCGGATTGATAGTTGTTGATGAAAATGATGTTGAATTTTTCTTACCAAAATCTCAATATGGCTTCAAAGAAACAAATAATATTATAGGTAAAACATTTAAAGTTAAAATTATTAAAATCGACAAAGATGAGCAAAGTATCATTGTTTCTCGTAAAAAAACTTTAGATGATGAGAGAAGAAAACGCAAAGAATTGATCAATAATGTAGCGCAACAAGAAGATTTAATTGAAGGTATTGTAAAAAAAATTACCACTTATGGTATGTTTGTAGATGTAGGAGGTGTTGATGGTCTTGTTCATTACAGCGAAATTTCTTACAAAGGACCTGTAAATCCTGGAACACTTTATAAAGAGGGCGATAAAGTTCCAGTTAAAGTTATAAAGTATGATAAAGAACGTAAACATTTATCCTTATCTATAAAAGCGGCTTTACCTGATCCATGGAGCGAGATAAAAGATACTCTTGATGTAGGTGATACCATTAAAGTAATAGTATCAAATATAGAACCTTATGGTGCTTTTGTAGATTTAGGAAATGATATAGAAGGATTTTTACATATCAGTGAAATTTCTTGGGATAAAAATATTAAAAATCCAAAAGATTATATCAACAAAGGTCAAGAAATTGATGTTGAAGTAATTGAAATCAATCCAAATGAAAGACGCTTAAGAGTATCTTTAAGAAATTTACTTTCTAGACCTTTTGATGAATTTATGAAATCTTACAAAATTACAGATGTGGTTGAAGGAGAAATTACCTCAGTAACTTCTTTTGGTGCATTTGTTAAACTTGGTGGTATTGAAGGTTTATTGCATAATGAAGATGCTTCTTGGGATAGAAACGATAAATGCAAAGACAAATTCTCTCAAGGGGATAAAATCAAGGTAAAAATTATCAAAATAGACGAAGAAAACCAAAAAATATCATTAAGCACAAAAGAATTAAGCAGCTCTCCAGTTCAAGAATATGCCAAAATTCATAAAGTCGGCGATATTGTAAAAGGCACTATCCGTGATATTAAAGATTTTGGTGTTTTTGTAGAGCTAAGTAAAAATGTTGATGCTTTAATTCATAAAGAAGATATAAGCACTTCTATGCTTGAAAATTTAAAAATTGGCGACGATATTGAAGCTGCTATAGTTTTTATTGATGAAAAGAAAAATAGAATTCGCCTAAGTGTTAAAAATCTTGTTAGAATGAAAGAAAGAGAAGTTCTTAATGAAATCAATAATGATGATAAAGTGACTTTAGGTGATATCATTAAAGATCAGCTAGCTTAATGAAAAAATACATTACAATAAGCATTTTGAGTATTTTATTACTCATTTTGCTTGCTGTTGTTTTTACATTGCTTTGGCAATTTAAAGCTAATGTAAATTTCATTCCACAATTTGCTAAAGATACAAATACACAGCCAAGCATTCAAACCCAAAATCAAGATCTTTCATGGCAAGAAGAATTAGCAAAATGGCCTACAAGAGATTTTACCCCAGCAGCAGAAAAATTTACCTTATATTTTGATGCGGATACTAGCGAGCTTAAGGAGAAAAATAAATATTATCAACTTATAGTTGGAAAATATGATATTTATTCTATGTTTTGCTTAAGACAGACTTTAAATTCTTTTAATGTGAAGTATTTTCTTCTTAAATCAGGTGATAGTCCAGAAATCTTTTTGGATACAGGTAATGAAAAACTTATAGATGATATTATCAAAGAATTAAAAAAATATAAAATAAATACAGAAGTAAAGGAAATTTGGTTATGAAAAAAAAGATTATAGTATGTGATGCTATTTTGGATAAAGGTGTCGATATTCTAAGAAAAGCTGAAGATATTGAGCTTATAGAAGCTGCAAAAGTTCCAAAAGATGAACTTATGCAAATGCTAAGCGATGTTGAAGTTGCTATTACTAGAAGTTCTACAGATGTAGATGTAAATTTCTTAAATCATGCCAAAAAATTAAAAGCGCTTGTGCGTGCTGGGGTGGGCGTAGATAATGTTGATATTCCAGAGTGTTCTAAAAGAGGAGTGATTGTGATGAATGTCCCAACTGCAAATACCATTGCCGCAGTTGAACTAACAATGGCACATCTTTTAACATCAGCTAGAAGCTTTGTCAATGCTCATAATTTTTTAAAAATTGAAAGAAAATGGGAAAGAGAAAAATGGTATGGCATTGAATTGATGAACAAAACGCTAGGGGTTATAGGTTTTGGAAATATAGGTTCAAGAGTAGCTATCCGCGCTAAAGCATTTGGTATGAAAATTTTAGCCTATGATCCGTATATTTCTGCTTCTAAGATTACAGATTTAGATATGGAGCAAGCAAAAAATTTAGATGAAATTTTAGAAAAAAGTGATTTTATTACCATTCACACACCAAAAACCAAAGAAACCAATGGTATGATAGGAAAGCAAGAAATTGCAAAAATGAAAGATGGAATAAGATTAATAAATTGTGCTCGTGGAGGATTGTATACAGAAGAGGCTTTATATGAAGGTTTAAAAAGTGGTAAAATAGCTTGGCTTGGTATAGATGTGTTCGATAAAGAACCCGCGACTAATCATCCTCTTTTAGACTTTGAAAATATTTCAGTTACTTCTCACCTAGGAGCAAATACTTTAGAAAGTCAAGACAATATCGCAAGAGAAGCTTGTGAGCAAGCATTAAGCGCAGCACGAGGCGTGGCTTATCCTAATGCCTTAAATTTACCAATTAAAACTGAAGATTTGCCACCTTTTGTAGCTCCTTATATAGAACTTGTTTCTAAAATGGCTTTTTTAGCTGTTCAAATTGATAAAAATCCGATAAAAAGTATTAAATTAGAGGCTGAAGGAATTATTGGCGAGTATGCAAATTCTATGCTAACCTTTGCAGCTGTTGGTGCTTTAGGTGGAATTTTAGGAGAGAAAATTAATTATGTTAATGCAGAATTTGTAGCCAAAGAAAAAGGAGTTGAGTTATCTTGCGAAACTCTTCCAAATAGTGGTTATAATAATAAACTTAGCGTTAAAATTATCACCGAAAATTCAAATATCAGTGTTTCAGGAACAGTATTTAATGAAAATGAACAACGCATAGTTGGATTAAATGGCTTTAAAACTGATTTTAAGCCAAAGGGAAAAATGATTATTTTCAAAAACAAAGACATACCAGGAGTTATAGCTAAAATCAGTTCCGTTTTGGCAGCTAAAAATATCAACATAGCTGATTTTAGGCTTGGTAGAGATGGTTTTGGGTATGCTTTGGCTGTTGTTTTGATTGATGAAAAAGTTCAAAAAGAAGTATTAGATGAACTAAAACAATTAGAGGCGTGTGTATTTGTCCAATATGTTGAAATTTAAAATTTTAATTATAGAAGATGATATAGATTTAAACGAACTGCTTGTTTTAAAGTTGAAATCTAGTGGTTATGAAGTTATATCTTTAGTGGATTTTTTTGGAGTTGAAGATTTGCTCGATAATGAGCAAATCGATCTTTTAATAGTCGATAGAAATTTGCCCAGTGGAGATTCTTTAGAAAAAATTCAAGATTTAAGAGAGCAAGGATATAAAGAAGCAGTTATTTTTCTTACGGCCAAGGCTTTACATCAAGATTTACTCGAAGGCTTTGAAAGTGGTTGTGATGATTATGTTTGTAAACCTTTTGATTTTAATGAGCTTTTGCTTCGCATTAAAGCAATTTTAAAACGCCATAAGAAAGAAGAAGAAAAGCTATCTTTTGGTGATTTTATTTTAGATTTGGCTAATTATGAATTCTTTTACAAAAATCAAAAATTAGAAATCTCAAATCTTGACTATGAGCTTTTAAAATGTTTTTTTGAAAATCCAAATACCTTGCTTACTAGACAATTTTTAAGCGAAAGTGTTTGGAAAGATGATACTACAAGTGATAAAACGATCAATATAGCTCTAACAAGACTTAGAAATAAATTTCCAAAACTAAAAGATCATATTATAAGTGTTAGGGGTGTTGGCTATAAATTATGCTAAAAACTAAAAATATTTTTATAGTTTTTTTTGTTGTATTGGCTTTGATTTTTGGGTTTATTTTTTATACTTTTACTAATTCTTATCTTAATTTCTTGCTTATAAAACAATATGAACAAAAAATCAAAAGCCTTGATGATGTTTTAAAATTTTCTCTCTTAGAGCATTTAAATGATGCTAATATCAAGGATTTTGCTAAAGATACTAGGGCTGATTTTATTATCCTAAACAATGATATGAAAATAAGTTCTGTAAAAAATCCTGATTTTTTTTCTAATCTTAAAGAAGGAGAAATTTTAAATTTCAATTCAAAAAAAATTCTTACTAAAAGCTTTATTTACAAAGGATATAAATATATTATTATTGTTTATCCTCGTTTTTTAGATTTAGAACTTTTTTGGACAAAAATAGCAATCGGTTTTGGAGTATGCTTGCTGTTTGTTTTTATTTTAATGTTGTTGCTAGGTAGAAAAATAGAGAAAAATTTTAACAAAATTTTGGATTTTTTGGATTCTATAGGGGATCATAAAGTTGTTATATTAGAAAAAGGAATGTTTAAAGAATTTAATTTACTAAATGAGAAACTTTTAAAAACTAAGGATAAAATTCTAAAGAATACCCAAAAAAATAAAAAACAAAGCGATAAAATTACTTTAAAAAATACTCAGCTTGCTAGTGTGATTTCTGCTATTTCTCATGAGCTTAAAAATCCATTAAGCGTGATTGATCTTAGTTTAGAAATGTTAAAAGATGAGAAATTGGAAGATAAAAAATTAAAAAAGGAATTGCTAGAAAAAATTTCGCGTCAAAGCATTAAGCTTAATGCTTTGACCCATAAGCTTAATTTTGTTTTTAATCTTAATAGTGAAGCCTTGCAAATGCAAGAATTTGATCTTTTTTTTCTATGTGAAAAAATCACTAAAAACCCAGGCTTTGAAAGAGTTGTATTGCAAGGTAAAAGCACGAAAGTTAAGGCTGATGAATTTTTAATCGAGCAAGTGATTATAAATTTGCTTTCTAATGCTTTAAAATATAGTCAAAAAGAAGTCATTTTAACAGCAAGAGATCAAAAGATAATAGTGCAAGATTTTGGAAAAGGCATAGAAGAAGATAAAATAAAATTGATTACAAAAAAATTTTATAAAATTGATGTAAAAAGTGATAATTCTTTTGGTTTAGGACTTTTTTTAGTAAAGAAAATTTTAAATATACATAAAAGTTATCTTGAAATTTCTAGCACTTTAGGCTATGGTTCTAGTTTTAGCTTTAAACTCAGTCAAGGATAAAAAATGGCTCTTATAGATTTAATCGAAGCTTCAAAAAAATTTGGAGACAAAATAGTTTTAAATGAAGCAAATTTTAGTGCAAACGAGGGAGAAAAGATTGCTATTATAGGCAAAAATGGAGAAGGAAAATCTACTTTTTTAAAAACGCTTTTAGGCACACTTCCTTTAGATAGCGGTAGAGTAATAAGACAAAATGGAAAAAGCATAGCCATGCTTTCACAAACCGTTGATTTTAATGCAAATTTAAGTGTAAAAGAAGCTATCAAGCAAGAGCTTGCAGAAATTTACAATGCCTTAGAAGAATATGAAATACTGCATAAAAAATTAGAAGAAGATCCTAGTAATAAAGATTATCTTAAAAAAATAGATATACTTATGACTTTGATTGATAGTAAAGATGCTTGGAATATAGAATCTAAAATAATACGCGTTTTAAAAGAATTTAGTTTGCTTGAGTATGAAAATCGCATTATATCTACTTTAAGTGGTGGAGAGATACGCCGTGTTGGGCTTTGCATACTTTTACTAAAAAATCCTGATATTTTATTGCTTGATGAACCAACTAATCATTTAGATGTATATATGACAAGCTTTTTGGAAGAATTGCTAAAAAATTCAAAGATGTGTGTGATTTTTATTTCCCATGATAGATATTTTATTGACGCTATAGCACACAAGTGTGTAGAAGTAGAGCAGGGTAAACTTAGTATTTTTAAAGGCGGATATGCAAACTATTTAGAGAAAAAAACACAAATTTTACAAAGCCTTGCTAAGAGCCATGAAACTCTTTTAAAGCAATTAAAAAGCGAAGAAGAATGGCTTAGAAGAGGGGTTAAAGCAAGACTTAAAAGAAATGAAGGACGAAAAGAACGTATTTTCAAAATGCGTGAAGAAGCGAAAAAAAATCCCGGAGCAATTAAACGTTTAAAACTTGAAATTTCAAGAGCGGCTTTAAATTTTAATGGAGAAAAAACGATCAATCGTAAAAAAATGCTTTTTGAGCTTAAAAATATAAGCAAAAATATAAACGATAAAAATCTTTTTAAAGATTTTTCAACGCGTATTTTACAAGGTGAACGCATAGCTATCGTAGGAAGAAATGGTTGTGGGAAATCAACATTGTTAAAAATTCTTCTAGGGCAAATAAAACAAGATAGCGGCGAAATAAAACGCGGAGAGCTTAAGATAGGATATTTTGATCAGGCTAGAAGCTTGGTAAATTCTGATAAAAGCTTGCTTGAAATTTTTTGTCCCAATGGTGGAGATAGGGTTGAAGTTCGTGGTAAAAATATGCATGTTTATGGATATTTGAAAAATTTTCTATTTCCTAAGGAATTTTTAGATAAAAGCGTGGCTCTTTTAAGTGGCGGAGAGAAAAATCGCGTTGCTTTAGCCTTGCTTTTTACTAAAGAATATGATGTTTTGATTTTAGATGAGCCAACTAATGATCTTGATATAGCTACGATTAATATATTAGAAGAATATTTACTCAGTTTTGAAGGGGCTATTTTGCTAGTATCGCACGATAGATACTTTGTTGATAAAATCGCAACAAAACTTTATGCTTTTGAGGGAAATGGATATATAAATATTTTACACACTCTTTACACTGAATATCTTGAAAATGAAAAAGAAATTGAAGAATTGGATAATTTTGCTTTAGAGCTTCAAACTCAAGAGCAAAATAATAACCAAAAAGAAAAAAGCTCTAAAAAATTAAGCTACAAAGAAAATGAGATATTAAAAAACTATCCTGAAAAAATAGATTTTTTAGAGCAAAAGATAGCTAAATTAAATCAAGATTTATCCGATCCAAATGTATATCAAGAAATAGGTATTAACAAGCTTTATCAAGAACTTGAAGTAATGCAAAAAGAACTTGAAATTCTAGAAAATGAGTATTTTTTAGTATTAGAGAAAAGCGAGAATTTATAATTAAAAAGATTTTATATTTTTTTACTCTATGGAGCGGGAAACGAGATTCGAACTCGCGACCCCAACCTTGGCAAGGTTGTGCTCTACCCCTGAGCTATTCCCGCAAAAAATAAGTGGTGCCCGAGGTCGGACTCGAACCGACACAAGGTTGCCCTTACCAGATTTTGAGTCTGGCGCGTCTACCAGTTTCACCACTCGGGCTCATTTTTAAGATTTAAAGCTAAAATTATACTTTTTTAGGCTAAAAAATACTTTAAAAATAAAAAGTATTTTCAAAAAGACGATATAAAATTATATAATTTAAATTTTTGGAACAGTTATTGCTTTTGTTTATTAGCAATATTTGAAAAGATTTTAACTTTAATACTTTAGAGGAAAAAAATGAGAATTACAAATAAACTTAACTTCACAAATAGTGTGAATAATTCTATGGGCGGTCAAAGCGCTTTATATCAGATATCTCAACAACTTGCTTCAGGTTTAAAAATTCAAAATTCATATGAAGATGCAAGCACTTATATAGATAATACGCGTCTTGAATATGAAATTAAAACATTAGAGCAAGTAAAAGAATCAACTAGTAGAGCTCAAGAAATGACTCAAAATAGCATGAAAGCTTTACAAGACATGGTTAAACTTCTTGAAGATTTTAAAGTTAAAGTAACTCAAGCTGCAAGCGATAGCAATTCTCAAACCTCAAGAGAGGCTATAGCAAAAGAACTAGAACGCATAAAAGAAAGTATAGTTCAGCTTGCAAATACCAGTGTTAATGGTCAGTATCTTTTTGCAGGTTCTCAAGTTGCAAACAAACCTTTTGATTCTAACGGAAATTATTATGGAGATAAAAATAATATTAATGTAGTAACTGGAGCTGGAACTGAAAGCCCGTACAATATACCAGGCTGGGATTTATTTTTTAAAGCGGATGGAGATTATAAAAAACAAATAAGCACCAATGTTAGTTTTACAGATAATCGTTGGGATCTTACTCAAAATCCTGATAAAACTAAATATCTCACAGGAGATTCTAAATGGCAACAGCTTATCGGACAAGGTTATGTAAAAGATAATAGCTTAGATGCTGACAAAGACTTCGAATATGATGATAGTAAACTAGATTTTCCTCCAACAACTCTTTATGTTCAAGGAACCAAGCCTGATGGAACAAGTTTTAAAAGTGCTGTACTCGTCAAACCCGAAGATACTTTAGAAGATGTAATGGAAAATATTGGAGCTCTTTATGGTAATACTCCAAATAATAAAGTAGTAGAAGTAAGTATGAATGATAGTGGTCAAATTCAAATTACAGATCTAAAGCAAGGTAATAATAAACTCGATTTTCATGCTGTAGCTTTCACACCACAAGCTGATACCAAAGATGAACTTAAAAATATTATTGAAGCTGCTAATCAAGAGGGTATTTCAATGAATGAAGTTACAAATAGGGTTATGCAAGCTGCTACGGCTGCTCCTAGTAATGGAGATATAACAAAATTAAACAACCCTGTAACTGTAACAATCAACAATCAACAATTCACAATCGATTTAAAACAAACTGATTTTATCAAAAGTAAAATGACAGATACAGATGGAAATGCTGCTAATGGAGCTGATTACGATAATGTGTATTTTGAAAAAAATGGCAATACTGTTTATGGTAATGTTTCTCAAGTTATCAAAGGAAGCAATGCTTATGCCACTGATTCAACCAAACTTAGCGAGGTAATGGCAGGAGATAGCCTAAATGGTACTACTTTAAATTTAAAAGTCAATTCCAAAGGTGGAAATTCTTACGATGTTACTATAAATTTACAAACTTCAACTGTAAGCTATCTTGATCCTAATAATCCAGGTCAAACCATAAGCTTTCCTATTATGCATACTAATCCTGCAACTGGAAATAGTGGGGTTGTTACAGGATCAAATGATATTACTTATGGTCAAATTAATGATATTATAGGTATGTTTGCTGCAGATAAAATTCCTACAACAACCATACAAGCCAATAATGGTCAAATTAATAATGCAGATTATACCCAAATACAACAACTCATGAAAGATTCACAAGCTACTGTTGATGTAAGTATGGATTATAAAGGTCGTATTAGTGTTACTGATAAACTTTCTTCAGGCACTAATATAGAAATTTCTCTTAGTGATTCTCAAAGTGGCCAATTTCCAGCACCTCCTTTTACCACAACTTCTACTGTACAAAATGGTCCAAATTTTAGTTTTAGCGCGAATAATTCTTTAACTATAGATGAGCCAAATGTGGATATTATTAAAGATTTAGATTCAATGATTGATGCTGTTTTAAAAGGCAATATGAGAGCAGACTCCGAAAGTGAAAACCCTAGAAATACAGGTATGCAAGGAGCTTTAGAAAGACTTGATCATTTAGCAGATCATGTTAACAAGCTTAATACAACTATGGGAGCATATCATAATACTATCGAAGGTGTTAATACACGCACATCCTTTTTAAGCGTTAATGTCCAAAGTATAAAATCAAATGTGATTGATGTAGATTATGGTGAGGCAATGATGAATTTAATGCAAGTTCAACTTGCATATCAAGCTTCTCTTAAAGCTAGCACAACAATTTCTCAACTTAGCTTATTAAATTATATGTAAAATTTTTTATGGTATAATTTGGCTTTGATTTTATTTTCAAGGAAAGAATATTAAAAAAGAAGCCATTTTTACCAGCTCCACGCTTGTTATTTTTTATCTTTGTCTTTGTATGCTAGCACCTGGCATGGGAGAATGGGTTTACAAGGCTAATTTATTTTTATTTGGAGAATTTGGGTATTATTATCCATTTTCTTTGCTTATATTAAATTATCTCTACTATAAAAAAAAATATAAAATAGAAAATTTTAAGCGTAGGGAGCTTTTTGGTTTTTCTTTGGCCTTTTTTTCTACCTTGCTTTTATTTTCTGTCTTTTATAGAGAGTTTGGGTATATTTTAGAAATTGTATATGGATTTTTTTCTATAATCTTAGGGCGTACAGGGAGTGGAATTTTTGCTCTTTTGCTTTTGCTATTTTCTTTGGTTTTATTGTTTCCAAAATTTGCAAAAGAAATTTTAAAAATAGAATTAGATTTTACTTATTTATTAAAAGTAGAGCAAGCTTTTAAATCTTTACTTATGCGTGTATTTGGTGGAGAAAACGAGAAAGAAGATGTAGGTAAATCAGAACCTATAGCTCCAAAATTAAATATTTTGCAAGATAGTATTTATGGAAATTTACAAATAAACAAAAAAGGGGAAACCAATAATTTAGGACAGATAATTAAAGATAGCAATATCAATGCAAGTAAAAATTCAATTACCACGGCCAAGGAAAATTTTGAAAAACTAAAAAATCAAATTTTAGATGAAACCATAGAGATTGATAAACAAAGTTTAAAAGAATCAAGAAGTTTTGTTCATGAGCATTCTCAACAAGTGCGAAATTTCGCACAAAAGGCTAGTAAAATGAGCATTAGTCTTGATGAAGATTTTAATTTTATTTCAGAAGAAGAGGTAGATATGATTCCTGAACGTTTTTTAAAACCTAAAAAACTTGAAGATATAAAGCAAATAGATACAAATAAAAATTTAGATGAGCCAAGTTATAAACGTAAAAATATTGAAATTCCAGTTTCTAATCAAGAAGTTAAACCAAAAATTTTTACAAAAGAGCTTGAACTTAGAGAGAATTTGATAAAAAAAGAAAAACTAGAACAAGAATACAAAGCCTATCAAAATGAAATTTTAGAAAATAAAGTAAAACAAGAAATTAAAAAATTAGAAGAATATGATGCGATAAATTCAAGCGATATTATAGAAGGGAATAAATATAGTTTTAATAGCCCAAAAACAATTAAAACAGAAACAGAAGAATCAGACAAAATAAATGAAAATAAAAATCTAGATAAAGCAGACAATATCTTTGAATTTGCTCCCATTGTAGAAGAGTTAAATCATCCTTATATAGAACCTACTCCTATAAAAAATATAAATGAAATAGTTATAGAAGAAAAAAATACACTCGATTTTATCCAAAATACAGAAACTAAAATCGATAATGAAAAAACAAATGATCAAGAAATTAAACTTCAAAAAGCAGTTTTAGCCAAAGAAATTGCTATTAACCAAGCTTTATTGCGTGAAATAGAGCAGGGCGAAGTAGAAAAACCAAAAGATTTCACCTTGCCGCCATTAGATTTTTTAGCTAATCCAAAAGAACACAAACAAGAAATCAATGAAAGTGAAATAGATAAAAAAATTTATAATCTTCTTGAAAAATTGCGTCGTTTTAAAATAGGCGGCGATGTTATAAGCACTTATGTTGGTCCTGTGGTAACTACTTTTGAATTTCGTCCTAGTGCAGATGTGAAAGTAAGTCGTATTTTAAATTTACAAGATGATTTAACTATGGCTTTAATGGCAAAATCAATCCGTATTCAAGCTCCAATACCAGGAAAAGATGTTGTAGGTATAGAAGTTCCAAATGATGAAATTCAAACCATTTATTTAAGAGAAATTTTACAAAGTGAAGTTTTTAAAAACGCTAAAAGTCCTTTAACCATAGCTTTAGGTAAAGATATAGTAGGCAATGCTTTTGTAACCGATCTTAAAAAACTTCCGCATTTACTCATCGCAGGAACGACAGGTAGTGGTAAAAGTGTGGGGATAAATTCTATGCTTTTAAGTCTTTTATATCGCAACTCTCCAAAAACCTTGCGTTTGATGATGATAGATCCTAAGATGCTTGAATTTAGCATTTATAATGACATTCCTCATCTTTTAACTCCTGTTATCACAGATCCAAAAAAAGCAGTCAATGCACTTTCAAATATGGTAGCTGAAATGGAAAGACGCTATCGCTTAATGGCTGATGCAAAAACCAAAAATATAGAAAATTACAATGAAAAAATGAAAGAATTAGGCGGAGAAGAACTTCCTTTTATTGTAGTAATTATCGATGAACTTGCTGATTTGATGATGACTGCGGGTAAAGATGTAGAATTTTATATAGGAAGACTTGCGCAAATGGCAAGAGCAAGTGGAATCCACTTGATTGTAGCTACACAACGACCTTCTGTTGATGTTGTAACAGGACTAATTAAAGCGAATTTGCCAAGTAGAATTTCTTATAAAGTAGGGCAAAAAATTGACTCTAAAGTTATTTTAGATGCTATGGGTGCTGAAAGTTTACTTGGAAGAGGGGATTGTTTATTTACTCCTCCTGGAACAAGCTCTATAGTGCGTTTGCATGCGCCTTTTGCAAGCGAATTTGAAATAGAAAAAATCGTGGATTTTCTAAAGGATCAACAAAGCGTAGAATATGATGAAAGCTTTTTAAAGGATCAACAAAGCGTAGGTGTTACAACAAATGAAAGCTTTGATGGGGAAGTAGATGAGCTTTATGAAGAAGCTAAAAGAGTAATCTTAGAAGATGGAAAAACAAGCATTTCTTATTTGCAACGCCGTTTAAAAATCGGCTATAACCGCTCTGCAAATATTATTGAACAACTTACGCAAAATGGAGTTTTAAGTGAACCTGATGCCAAAGGACAAAGGGAAATTTTATAAGATTTTCTTTTTATTTTAATATAAAAACTAATTACAAAAGAAGAAATTTATAAAGATAAAAGCCCCATAAAAAGGGCTTAAAATTATTTATCTCTAAGATTTAATTCGGTAATTAACTTACTATAAGAATTATAATCTTTTCTTTTAAGATAAGATAAAAGTCTTTTTCTTTGACCTACAAGTTTTAAAAGTCCTAATCTTGATGAAAAGTCTTTTTTGTAGATTTTTAAATGTTCTGTAAGTTCTGCAATTCTTGCAGTTAAAAGAGCTACTTGAACTTCTGTTGAACCAGTATCACCTGGTTTTTTAGCGAATTTCGCAACTATTTCTGCTTTTTTGGCCGAATCCAAAGCCATGATAGACCTCCTGATTGGTAAAATAATAAAATTAAAGAACTATAATTTTACCTTAAAAAGCAAAAAATAAACTGAATTTATCTTTTTTAGAAGGTTTTGTTAAAATTTAAGTCTTTTTCTAAGAATTATTTATTATAATTACAGCTATTTCTGTAGTTATAATAAGGAGAATCTGTGCTATTTACCAAAGCTAGCGAATACGCTTTACTTTCTTTAATTTATATTTCTCAAAAAGAAACACCTCAAGATGTAGATTCTTTAGCTTTAGAGCTTGATATTCCTAAAAGTTTTTTAGCTAAAATTTTACAAACTTTAGCTAAAGATGGCTTGTTAAAATCCTTTAAAGGGGCAAAAGGCGGTTTTGTTTTAATCAAAGAACCAAGTCAATATACTATAAAAGAAATTGTTAATAGTGCTGAAAAAAAGGATATCAGTGTATTTGAATGCAGTGGTGGCACTTGTCCAAATAATAAAGAAGAAAATTGCACCTTAATGCCTATGTTAGTAAATTTACAAAATAAAGTAGATGAATTTTTAGATTCTATTACTTTAGAAGATATTATGAAAAATAATGGCAAAAAATAAAATAGTCGATTTAGTTTTTCCTTTCTTGGGGCCTTTAATCGCTCCTGTTTTAAAAGCTAAAAGCTTGACTATTGTTGGTTTTTTAGTTTGTATTTTAGCTATTATTATAGTTCCTTTACCAAGTCCTATTTTGGACTTTTTCTTGGCTTTAAGTATAGCTTTATCGGTATTAATTATTTTAATTTCTATTTATATACCCAAACCGACAGATTTAACAACTTTTCCAACTTTAATCTTGATTATCACTTTATTTAGGCTTTCATTAAATATAGCTACCACAAGGATGATTTTAAGCGAAGGGCAAAACGGCCCTGAAGCTGTGAGTGAGATTATAGCAGCATTTGGAGAATTTGTTGTTGGTGGAAATATGGTCATTGGCGTGATTGTATTTTGTATTTTAGTATTGATTAATTTCATGGTTGTAACAAAAGGTAGTACAAGGGTTTCTGAAGTACAAGCAAGATTTACACTTGATGCGATGCCGGGTAAACAAATGGCTATTGATGCGGATTTAAATGCAGGACTTATTGATGAACAAACCGCTAGAGCAAGACGTCAAGAAGTTATTGCTGAGGCAAACTTCTATGGTGCAATGGATGGTTCTTCTAAATTTATCAAAGGAGATGCTGTTGCAGGAATTATCATAACTATTATAAATATCATAGGTGGTTTTTTAATAGGATCTTTTCAGCACGATATGGCTTTAAGCGATGCTGCTTCTACCTATACTATTTTAACCATAGGTGATGGACTTGTATCTCAAATTCCAGGGCTTATTACTTCTACTGCAACCGCTATAATTATCACTCGTGCAAGCAAAG
The DNA here is from genome assembly GCF_008000495.1 of Campylobacter sp. 2014D-0258. Lineage (NCBI taxonomy): Bacteria > Pseudomonadati > Campylobacterota > Epsilonproteobacteria > Campylobacterales > Campylobacteraceae > Campylobacter > Campylobacter sp. 2014D-0258. The sequence goes on along the minus strand of NZ_VOAR01000015.1, from coordinate 55,244 downwards.
ATGAGGAAAATTTTGCAGAAGGAACTTTAACTCAACTTTTAAGCGAATATCGCACGCTTTTAATAGTAGGTTTTGTACTTTTTATCTTTGCGTTAGTGCCTGGTTTGCCAACTTTATCCTTGGGCTTTATGGCTTTAGTATTTTTAAGCCTTGGCTATCTTACCAAGCAGGTTAAGGAAGGTAAAATTGATATAACTACAGTTAAAAAAAGCAAACCAAGTGCCGCAGCTGCATCTCAAAGTGGAGCAGGTGGGACAACGGCAGCGCCTGCTAAGAAAAGCGAAGAAGAAATTCTCAAAGAAGAAGAGTACAAGATTAACGATATACTCAAAGTTGAAATTTTAGAACTTGAACTTGGATACGGACTTATTAAGCTTGCTGAAAACGAACTTACAGAAAGAATTCGCTCAATGAGAAGAAGTATTGCTGAAAGTTTAGGATTTTTAATGCCAAAAATAAGAATAAGAGATAATTTAAGACTTAAACCAAATGAGTATAGTTTTAAACTCAAGGGCGTGTCTATAGCAAGTGCTGAAATTTATCCGGATAAATATTTAGCCATGGATAGTGGTTTTATCACAGAAGAGATAGAAGGGATTGCTACAAAAGAACCCGCTTTTAACTCTGATGCACTTTGGATTGATGCGAATTTAAAAGATGAAGCAACATTAAATGGCTATATAGTAATAGATCCTGCAAGTGTTATTTCAACACATATGAGCGAACTTATCAAAGCGCACGCAAGCGAACTTCTCACACGCCAAGAGGTACAAAATCTTCTTGATAAGGTTAAAAATGATTATCCAATCATCGTAGAAGGTGCTTTAGGTGTTGCACCTGTAAGTCTTATTCAAAAAATTCTCAAAGACTTGCTTAAGCATCACATACCAATTAAAGATATGCTTACTATTTTAGAATCTGTAAGCGATATAGCAGAAGTAAGCAAGAGTTTTGATATGATTATTGAACATGTAAGGGCGTCCTTAGCTAGGATGATTACAAATATGTATTTAGATGATAAAGGAAATTTGGATATTTTTATCTTAGACTCTGCTAGTTCTGCGGTTTTAATGGAAAATGTACAATTTAGAGATGGAAGTTATCACTTGCCTTTAAGTGTAGCTCAAACAGGTACTTTAGTAGATACTCTAAGGGCTGAAGTTGCCGCAGTAGCAAATGGTCGTATCAAGCCTTTTATACTTTGCGTTGAACCGCAGCTTAGAAAATTCATTGCTGATATTTGTTATAATTTTAGCATTAATATAGTAGTGTTAAGTTTTGCAGAAATTGCAGAAAATACAAATTTTAATACCGAGGGTATTATTAGGATAGAACTTTAAGGAATATAATGAAAATTTATCATCTTTCACATACAGATCTTGATGGCTATGCTTGTCAATTTATAGTAAATTTTTATTTTAAAAATGTGAAATTTTATAATTCTAATTATGGTAAAGAAATTAATGAAAATTTTAACTCTATTATAGGCGATATAGAAAAAGATGAAAATTTCGGAAAAGCTATTATTCTAATAACAGATTTAAATTTAAATTTAAATCAATGTGAAGAATTTGAAAAAATTTGCAAAGAGAAAAATATTAAAATTTTTCTTCTTGATCATCATCAAAGTGGCGAAGAATGTGCTCAAAAATATTCTTGGTATTTACTTGATTCTAAAAGATGTGCAACTAAAATCGTTTATGATTTTTTCTCTAAAATCTGCACTCCTGTTTTAGAACTTTCAAAATTTGTTGATGTGGTTAATGCTGTTGATATTTGGCTAAGCGAGGATGAAAATTTTGAACTTGGAAAGGTTTTTTTAGGCTTGATTGCCAATGCAAAAGAAATAAATCGCGTGATGTTTAAAGAATCTCAAATCGATTATATGTTTTTCTTGCTTGATAAGGCTTGGAAATTTATAGGAAAAGAAAATGCGAATATTTTACTCGATAATGCTACTCATTTTATAAAAAAGGATTATTTTGCCAGAAAAAATGATGATACTCTTTCTAATTTAATTTCTTATTTTGTAGTTGAAAAACTAAGTGAGCTAAAAGAAAATTTCAGCATAGAATATGAAGGCCATAAAGGCATCTTAACTTCAAATATAGGCAATACTTCTGTTATTGGAAATGATTTTTTAGTAAAAAATCCTGATTATGACTTTTTTATTGATGTTAGTTCTAGAAAAACCTTAAGTTTTCGTGCAAATGGAAAAATAGATGTAAGTTTAATGGCTAAAAATTTAGTAGGTGGTGGCGGACATAAAAATGCTAGTGGTGGACTTTTTGCGACATTTAAAGATGGAGCAAATTATAATTATATTAAGGCTCAAATTATTGATTTAATTAAAAGCAAAGAACTTAAAAAGGAAAACAATGAATCAAAACAATAATAAAACCTTAAAAAATGAATTAGAAGATTTACAATATGAGCTTAGCATAGTTTTAGAAGCTATGCTTTTATACGCTGGAGTTAAAAGAGAAAAATTAGAAAATGCAATAGAAGCTTATATTGATAATATAGATAATGTACTCGAAAATTCCAACAAAGAAGGGGTTGATGAAATTTTAGAAGTGGTGGAATTTCTAAAAAATAAATACAAAGATTTTTTTCAATGAAAAAGTGTATTTTAATTTTTTTTAGTTTATATTCTTTAAGTTTTGCTAATATTTATGAAAAATTAAATGATTTTGCTTATGAAAAAAAACCAAATAAAGATTTTAAGATTCAAGAAGTTAAATTAGTGCAATTTTCACAAGAAAATAAAGATTGCCTTGAACTTTTAATAGAAGCTGGTCAAGTTAGAATTTTAAATAGCTATAATTCTTGTCAAAAATTATCTAAAGATGAAAGTTTTCAAAAATTTCTTAATGAAGATTTTTTAAAACTTTATAAAAATAATGGATATTTGATTAATGAAAATTTACAAAATTTGAAAAATACCATGCAGGATATTATGATATATTATAAACTCCGATATTCTTTTAGTAAAGATGTAAAAGATATGAGTAAAAATAAGAATTTGGATATTTTAAATATAGATGAAAAAGATGGTGGCACTTTACTTTACAAAATCAACAATCAAGCTTGCGTTGGAATAGAACTTACAAGACATAACTCAAGAATGGCTATGAAAATATACGGGATAGAAAATTTGGATAAAGAGTGCAAACTATTTATCCAATCACCTTCTTTTAAAGATCTTTCCTACACAAAAAAGGATTTTAAGTGGTATTATTTAGAATAAATAAATGCTTTAATTTTTAAATAAAAATTTTTAAAAACCACACTTAAAGTAAAAGTATCTTGCCTTCCAAGATTTTGAAAAACGCAGTTGTCTAAGTCTTTTTTTTCTTGAATGCTTAAATTTTTCATTAACCCAACCTTTAAAAATATTGCAAGATTTTATTATAGCGAAAAAACTTTATTTTTGCTTTAAATATATAAGTTCTATTTTAAATATAAACGAATATTATTTTAAGGTTTAAAGCTTTTTTCTTAAAATGTAATTAGGTTTTATTGACTTTTTCTAAATAAAGTCTTATACTGAATTTAAATTACGCAAAATAAGGAGGAAAATTGATGAATAAATTTTCTATAATTTTAACTTTGTTGTTATGTGAAAGTTGTGCTTTAGCCTTAGATCCAAATTTGGAAAAAAACTAAGAGTGCAACAGGTATTGATCTGCCTACTGCCAAATGGAATTTACCTAAGGAATTAAATGAAGATGGCACTATAGATGAAACTAAAATGCCAAAAAATTCAGAATATAGCAAAATGGTTATTTTGGGAAATAAAATTCTTAATGAAACAAGCAAGTATGTGGGTCCACAAGCCAAAGATCCTAAAAAAAGATTTGCGGGAAATAATCTTTCTTGTTCAAGCTGTCATGCTAATGGTGGAAGTGTGCAAAATCAATCGGGTTTTGTAGGAATTTAGGCAAGATTTCCACAATATAATGCAAGAGGAAATAAAGTAATTACCTTAGCAGATAGGATTAATGGCTGTTTTGAACGCTCTATGAATGACAAAAGAATGCCTAGTGATACACCTGAAATGAAAGCTATGCTAACTTATATGCAATGGTTATCTCAAGGAGTTCCAGTAGGAGCTAAGATAGAAGGACAGGGACTTAAGAAGATAGATTTCATCTTAAGAGCAGCTGATCCTAAAAAAGGTAAGGCAATTTATATGGATAAATGTGCCGTTTGTCATCAAGAAAATGGATTAGGGCTTAAAAATGAGGATAGCACAGGGGCGTATTATCTTTATCCACCACTTTGGGGTGATGATAGTTATAATACAGGAGCTGGAATGTATCGTCTTATCAAAGCTGCTTCTTATATTAAAGAAAATATGCCTCAAGGTGCGCCTGACTTAAGTCTTGAAGATGCTTATGATGTAGCAGCTTACATGAATTCACAAGCTCGCCCTATTAAAGCAAATAGAGATAAAGACTTTCCAGATAGAAAAGTTAAGCCTTTAGATATGGATGTAGAACCTTATGATGATAGCTTTTCTACAACCCAACATCGCTATGGACCTTATACAAATATGATCAAAAAATAATTTTAAGGCAATTTTTATTGCCTTAAAAATTTATTATTTCATATTGCTTAATTTTTTAACTAGATCTTCTAAATCTTGCATTGAATTGATTGCGCTTGGGTTAATTTGATATTTTCCATTAACAACAAAAGCAGGGGTGCCATAGGTTTTAGCTATATCATTAGCTCTTTGAAACTCGCTTAAAATTTCTTTAGCTTTTGGGGTATTTAAAAAATTTAATACTTCATTTTTATTTACATTCATAGCCTTTAAACCTATGTCGTAAAATTCATCTAAATTTGAAAAATTTCTTTGCTTGTTTAAAAAATAAGAAACAAAATAAACATCAGCAAGTTTATGAGATAAACTATCAGAATAACTCGCATCTTTACCATTTTGCTCATCTTTGTATTGAGCAAAGGCAAAAAGCTCATTCATTTCTTTGGAAAATCCCCCATTCATTAAACTTACAGGATAGAGTTTAAAATGTAAATTTGGAAAAGCTTCTCTCAGTTTTTCAAGAGTTCCAAATTTATGATGATTATAACAATGTATACATTTATAAGAAAATGCTTCTATTACACTATTTTCAGAGTTGGGTAAACTTGGATTAAGAGTAATAAAACTATTATTTGCTAATGCAAAACTTGAATAAAATACAAGAGCTAAAACAAATTTGCAAAAAAATTTACGCATATTATATCCTTGGTTAAATAAAATTTTCAAAGATAATTTTATTTAAAAAAAATAAATAAGCCCAAATTTATTTTTGGGCTTATTGTTATTTTTTAGGATTGAATGCTTGATCAACACTAAAAGGCATTGCTTGATAACCCGTGCCTGAACCGCTAAATTGAATTTGAACCGAAGGCTCCTTAGCACCCCAGTTAAATTCATCAATTTCAGGTTTTGGTTCCCCAAGACTTACACCTTTGCTAAGATCAAAAGCCATTCCAGCTGTTGCGCTATAAACCATAATAGAATCTTTATCTGGTTCATATTGAGTTAGAGAAGTTACAGGAGAAAACCATTCATTTCCACGATTTTTACCATATTCCCAAATTTGCTCCACAGTTTTATTTTGCTGATCGATTTTATAAATTACAGCACGAGAATATTTTTGACTTGCAAACGCAGGTTGTTCAGCTCCTCTTGCATCACCATTATCAAAAACACTTATATAAATATAACGCTTGTTTGATTTACTATCAATTCTCCAGCCTGTATGTTGCGTCCAAGTGAAATCAAATCCACCATTTTCATTTTCATAACCTGGGCATTTGCTATAATCATCATCGCAAACATTTTTTTTGCCATTTTTATCTACAGGTTGCAATAAATATTTTTGAAATTCTTTATTCCATCCTTTATGTGCCCCTAAAATCCATTTTATTTTTTTATCACGACCAATTTTAACAACAGCACTTTGATGGCGACTAGAAATAATAATACTATCATCACTTGGATCATAATCAACACTATTTACATGAGCCCAATTCCTACCTATACCTGTACCTGCTATATCTCCAAATTTGTCGCTTTCATCCATTTTGACAAGCTCTTCATCGCTTAAAGTTTTACCCGCTTTGCTTGCATCTATATTTAAACACACTGCACCTTGATCTAAAGCTTTGATAATGGTACTTCTATAAGGATCTAAAATCTCATACAATCTCTAATCATCAACAACATTACCATTCTCATCTACTTCTACAATAGTATCACGCACTGTGCGTACATGCTTACCATCTGGACGCAAAGTATTTGCTGAAGCTACTCTTAATAAATAATGCCCATTTTGCATATTGTCCATAGCATGAGAAAAATCTATATAGGCAGCAGGTAATTTGCGATTGAAAATTTCTCTTCCTAAGATATCGTATTTTACATATCTTTGACCAAATCCCTAAGTTAAAGCTCCATCTTTGTTTTGATGAAAACCCATCATAATTCCACGATTGTAAATATTATCCCAGTTCATTAGTTTATCGTTATCAAAATACCATCTGATTTCACCCTTAGTATCTATGATAAAGACATTTGAATTTTCATCCCATTCCATAGCACCACCTACAGGATTATTCCATACAGATTGTGAGCCTTTGCCAGATTGTTTTCCAGGAGCATTATTTACTAAATATAACCTATCTGAAAATTTTGGATCCATTTTTAATACTTTCACATTTTCAAAAGGAGTTCCTCTTTGATCAGTACTTCCACTTGGTTCTATGCTAACCCCTGGAGTTGTAATTTTATAAATCTCATCAATGACTTTTTGACTTTTACCATTTGCAGTTTTAGTATAGCTTACCTTTACTGTATTTAAATAAGAAGGATAAAGTCCAAAAATAGGAATTCCACCATAAGTCTTAGCCATTTTAGAATTCACATTATAAGAGATAGTTTGGCCATTTGGTTTAGGAATAATGGTTACTTTTATATCACTTAAGACATAACCATTATCCATAATAATAGCGGTCAAAGGAGACAATCCATAAGGATTCATTTTAATCGCACCTATTTGTCCTTGAATTTGCCAATCTATTTTCACTCCACTAGGACCACCCATGGCCATTAAAGCATTAGGTGCAAGTAGGGTAAAACCCGCCAAAAGTGCCATGCAAAGAGTTTTGCTAAGTCTCATGATCAATCCTTTAAAATTATTTAAGCCATCCTAAGATAGCTTAATAAAATTTTAATAATACACAACAAAAATAATTTGTTGCGTATTTTAAGAGTATCTTAAAACAACTTGATTTAAATGATTTAAACTAGCTATATTTTGATTTGGATTTTTTGGTTCGCCTATAAATTTAAGCACCAAAACCAAAATAACAATCGCCAATGCAAAAATTTTAGCATTAGATTTATTTTTATCTAAAACATAGGCTATAAACATTGCAAAAAGTACAATAAAACAACATAAAAATGCTATAAGACAGCAAATTGCCATATTCATAAACTTTAAACTAGGAATCAAATACCAACCATTGCTATAAAGCCCATTTTCAAAATCAGGTGGAGTTCCTATAAAAAATTTTTGAAAAGCATTGAGATGATTATAAGCATTTTCTGGAACTACAGGGGTATCCATCCCACATTTTCCTGTTGGCAAAAACCAACTAGGAGCCCACTCATGCAAAGGTAAATTAAATGGATAAATAGGAATTTCACGACATCCATCTACACCTGCAAAAGGATTTTCAGAATGAACCACTTCATGAATATGATTTAAAGTTAGACAATGCTCCAAGCCAAGCCAAATTCCATAAAAAGCTAAACTATAAGAAAAAATTTTTATAATATTATTTGCAGGGTTGATTAATGCAATCATACCGCCTATAGCCATAACAAGCATATCAAATCTTATATACACACATTGTTCGCAAGGTTCCATAAAAAGATATTCTTGAAATAAAAAATGTGCTATACAAGTAAGCCCTATAGCAACTATAATCAAAATTAACCAAGGTTCACGCGTATCTTGCCATTTGGAAAGTGAAAAATTTCTGCAATTATCTTTCATTTTTATACAACTCATTTTTGCTTGCTAAGTTCTTTAGTAATTTCAATCAAAGCCTCTGGAGAGTTGATTGCACTTGGAATGATTTGATACTTTCTATTAACAACAAAAGCAGGGGTGCCATAATTTTGCGAAATAGGATTGGCAATTTCATAACTTTTTAAAAGCTCTGCAGCCTCTGGAGTTTTTAAGAAATTTTCCAAATCAGCCTTACTCACATTCATTGCTTTTAAACCGACACTATAAAAAGCTTCAGGATTTTTACCATTTTCCCATCTTTGTTTTTTCTTAAAATATGCATTAAAATAAGCTTCAGCAACTTTATGAGTTAAGCTATTTTTATCCGTAGGATCAATTTTATTTACACCATCCTTAAATGCCGCAAAAGCAAAAATTTCATTAGCTTGCCTTCCATAATCTCCCATAGAACTTACAGGATAAAATTTGTAAGTTAAATTAGGTAATTTTTCTTTAACTTTACCCATGGTATTAAATTTGTGATGATCATAACAATGAGTACAGCGATAAGAAAAAATTTCAATCAATGAATTATCAGCATTAGCAATAGGATTTTTAAGAATTACATATTCTTTACCTTCACTTAATGCACTAGCACTTATACCTGCTAAAAAAGCACATACAACAATAGATCTTGCTAATTTTACTGGAAATTTCATTACCTTCTCCTTGAAATTTGGTTTTGATAAAACTTTTTATTAAGTTTTTATGTAATAACCATTATAAAACTATTAAAATAAAAATATTCTTAAAAAATTTTATAACTAAGAATATTTACTTTAACTAAAAATCAAGAATAGGGGATTAAAAAATTTAATGCACAAGTTATCATTTTTATGTATATTTTGATAATAATATAAAATAATTTAATTTTTAAATATTCTTTATAGTTTTCAAGAAAAGTAAAATATAATTTTAATTTACAAAATAAAATTATCAATTTTTTACATTATATTTTATGGATAAGTTTATTTCACTCAAAAGGTAAAATCATAAAAGTATGTAAAAATAGTAGCTTAATCTATATCAAAGTAGAATAATCTAGGTGTATATAAAAAAGTTTGAAAATTACAGTTTTCAATACAAAATTATAAATTTTACATATTTTTACCTTTTATCATATCTTTTTATGATTGATATAAGATTTATTTAATAAAAATATTTCAATCTTTTTGCCTTGCATATAAAAACAAACTTTTTCCTAAAAAAGCTTTTTTTTACTAAGTTAATACTAAAATACCTTTTATAGTTAAAAAGCTAAAAATTTTAGATTTTAGGAAAAGTTTTTATGAAATACCCTTTAGATTGTGAAGAAAATTTTGAAAAATCATTCTTATTTTGGCTAGCAAAATATGTAAAATTTAAACTCAATTCGCTATCTAACAAAGAGCTAAAAAATCCACAAGCTTTAGCAGAAGTTAATTTTGCTCTTACAAAAGGTGTAAAAAATATTGATGAACTTGATGCTCTAGCAAAAAAAGCAAGAAATGCTGGTTTAAGTGGAGTTAATACTTATTTTAACCCCTTAAAAAAAGTATTTGAATATTTAAATTTTTACAAGCTTTATTCTTTAAAACAGATTGATGAAGAACTCATTGTAGAAGTTTTGGCAAGTATAACAGGTGCTTTATCAGATGCAAGTAAAAAAAATTACCGTATTGCTGTGATTAATTTTTTTGATTTTTTAGACAAGCAAAATGAAGAAGATGAAAAAGCACATATTTTCGATATCAATCTTAAAAACTGGGCAGGTATAGCGGGTTCTAAAGGGGTAAAATTACCTGAATTTATGAGTGAAGAAGAACTTAAAAAATTTCTTGATGCTATTGAAAATGCAGATTTTAGAAACAATACTATACGCAATAAACTTATTATTAAAATCATCATTTTTACAGGCATACGGGTAAGCGAAGCTATCAATATCAAAATGGGTGATATTAGCGAAGAAAACGATCTTTATATCATAAGAATAAGAGCTAAAGGCAATAAATATCGTGTTGTAATGATAAAAAAAGAACTTATTTACGATTTGCTTAAAAATGTAAGTATTAATTATATGAGTAAAGACGCCCTACTTTTTGTCAATAAAAAAGGCACTCCACTGACTCAATCTTATGTCAGTCGCATAGTAGAACAGCTTTTATTTCGTGCAGGAATTCGCAAGCAAAAAAATGGTGCTCACATGTTGCGTCATACTTTTGCCACCCTACTTTATAAAAAGCAAAAAGATTTAGTTTTAGTTCAAGAAGCTTTAGGGCATGCAAGTTTAAACACTTCAAGAATTTACACTCATTTTGATAATGATAAATTAAAACTTGCCGCACAGGTTGCAAAGGAATTAAGTGACTCTTGAAAACTATGCTATTTTTGGTAAATATTTTTACTATGATTTAAAACATACTTTAAAAGCCTTTAACCACAAAGAAAGTAAAAAATGCTTTAAATTTATAGAAAAATATAAAAATGATTTTTATATTTTAATGCTTGCTGATTATGAGCTATATAGATATTTTCAAGATGAAAATTTCACAAGTAAAAAAGCTTGTTTGTCCGTTTTTACTTTTAAAAAAAGAAAAAAATTTCAAAAAGAAGATATTGATGAAGAAAAATTTATTCCTGAATTTATAAATTTTTTAGATCAAGATAATTACAAAGAAAATTTCATCAAGGTTAAAGAGGCAATCTCCAAAGGAAGAGTTTATCAAATCAATCTCACTCAAAATTTTAAATTTCATAGCAAAATGGATTCTTTTGAACTTTTTAAACTTTTGCTTTCTAGACAAGATACTGAATTTAAAGCTTTTATAAAAGATGAAACAAGAGAAATTTTGTCCTTCTCTCCTGAACTTTTCTTCAAGACCAAAAAAAGAAAAATATTTACAAAACCTATGAAAGGCACAATTAAGCGTGATAAAGATCCTATAAAAGATGAAGAAAATAAAATTTTCTTGCAAAATGATACAAAAAATCTAAGTGAAAATGTTATGATTTGCGATCTTTTACGCAACGATCTTTCAAAAATCATCACAAAAAAAAGCTTAAAAACCAAACTTTTTGAAATTCAAAGTCACCCTACTTTACATCAAATGACTTCAAGCGTACAAGGAAAACTTAAAAAAAATATTTCTTTATATCAAATTTTTAAAGCTCTCTTTCCTTGCGGTTCTATTACAGGTGCTCCAAAGCTTGAAAGCATTAAATTTATTGAAGAATTAGAACAAAGAGATCGTGGTATTTATTGCGGAACTATAGGTTTAATACACAAAAATAAAAATAAATTTAGCGTAGCCATACGCACCTTAGAAAAACAAGATGAAATTTATACTTATAGCACGGGTAGTGGCTTGGTTTGGGACTCAAAATTCAAAGATGAATTTGAAGAATTAAAACTTAAAAGCGCGATCTTAAATCCTTGTGATTTTCATCTTTTTGAAACCATGTATTTTAAAAATTCTCAAATTTTATTTTTAAAAGAACATTTATTAAGGCTTATAAATTCAGCTCTTAAATTTAATTTTAATACTCACAAGCTCTTTAAAGATTTTTATAATATTTTAAACCAAAAAAGTTCTTATAAAGAATATCAAAATTTTACACTTTTTAAACTCGATGAGAAAATTTTCCACAAAAAACATTCTTTATTTTATAATTTTCCCCTACCCTTTAAAAATCCACATAAAGAAGGAATTTTAAAGCTTATTTTATACAAAGACGGAAGATACGAATTTCAACAAAGTGCCTCAAAACAAAATTCAAACGATATTTTGCTTTTAAGTGATGATAAAATTAACTCAAAAAGTGACAATCTCTATCACAAAAGCTCTTTGCGTACTTTTTATAATCAACACTCATACAAATGGCAGCAAAACTTGTGTTATGACATAGCTTTTTTTAACGAAAAAGATGAACTTTGCGAAGGCTCAAGAACCAATCTCATCTTAGAAAAAAACGCTCAATTTTATACTCCACAAATTCAAAGTGGTATGTTAAATGGCGTATATAGAAATTTCTTAGTCAATCTTGGTTTGATAAAAGAAAAAGCATTATTTAAACAAGATTTATTTGAAGCAGAAAATATTTATTGCATTAATTCCGTGCGTGGTTTAAAAAAGGTAAAATTACAATGAAGAAAATTTTATTTATAGATAATTATGATTCTTTTAGTTATACCATCATCTATTATCTTAAAGAACTTGGTTTTGAATGTAAAGTGATAAAAAATGATGCCTTTAAAAAAGCCAAAGAATTAGAAAAATTTGATTTTACTCATCTTATCATCTCTCCTGGGCCTCATTCTCCTAAGGAATCTAAATTAAGCTTAAAAGCAATCAAATATTTTAAAAAAAATAAAAAAATTTTAGGTATATGTTTAGGGCATCAGTGTATAGCTGAAATTTTTGGCGGTAGGGTTTCTAAAATGCAAAATCCCATGCATGGTAAAATTTCTAAACTTTATTTTAAAAAAGATCCTATTTTTAAAGGTATTAAAAAAGAAATTGAAATTTGTTTATATCATTCTTTACATATTAGCTCTATGCCTAAAAAATGCAAAATTTTAGCTCATAATTCAGAAAATATTATTATGGCAATTAAACATAAAAAATATCCTATTTATGGATTGCAATTTCACCCTGAAGCGGTTTTAACTCAAAAAGGTAAAAAAATACTTAAAAACTTTATGAAACTTTAGTCTTTTTTGCATTTAAAATATAAATATGAAAATCTAAAATAAAATATCCTTAAAATAATTATCATTAATATAAATTTAACCGATAATAATATAAATTAATTTAAAAAGATTTAAGATGAAAATAGATACTTTGACAAAAAATTTTAGCAATTATCAAACACAAATAAACAAAAACAATGATTTAGCAAGTAATGTTCATAGTGACAATGTGGTTAAAATTCAAATTTTTCAGATGAAGCAAGAAATTTAAGTCAAGCAAATTCAAAAAATGAAAAAGAATATGAAATCAAAATAAGTCAAGAAAAAATAGAAAACCACAAAGACCAAAATTCCATTCAAAGTAGCAAAGGTGGCGTAAATCCCGCATTAGAGGCTTTAATAGCAAAATTAGCTGAAATTTTAGCTAAAATTGCAAAACTTACTCAAAAAATGACAAACACCGACAAATAAATGTTTATTTTATATGAATAAACCTTGTTTTTCTTTTAATAATATGATATTATACGATTGCAAATTTAAATTTTACAAAGGAGTTTATTTATGAGACATCATAAATCAATCATGCTTTCTGCAATCGCAGCAAGTTTTATAGTTGCCCACGGGGGGGGGGCTTTATGCGCAAGATATCAATAACGATACTAAGCTAACGCAAAATAAAGACAATAAGAGTCATTACACCTATGAATTTAGCACAGGTGATGTTGTTAAAACAGAACTTGGCAAAACTAAACTTACAAATGATGAAAATAGAATCAAACATCTTACTATAAAAGCAGGAAAAGATCAAAGTGGTGGATTAGAATTTAAAGGAGCTACTAGTCAAGAAGCATCTTTGGGTAATGGCTATAGTTTTGATCTTACGGCAGACAGCTTAAAATTTACAGGAGATGCTATAGGTGATGCAAATATTATTGCCACTAATGGCGCAAGCACTATCAATGCTAAAAATGGCGTAGAATTAAACAAAGGACATATACAAGTAGGTAATGGAACTTTCTTTAATCAAAGCTTTAATGGCTCTTTAACCATCAATGGAGATTTAAAACTTACTGATAGTAGTGTTACAAACTTTGGACAAGCTAATTTTAATGTTAATGGAAAAGTAAGTGCTCAAAAAACAACATTTGAAGCTGAAGCATTGGATTTAAGTCGTGTAACTAGCAATGGTTTTTATATCATGAGTGCTACTAAGGGTTTTGAAAATGCAGCAAGTTCAGATAAAAGCTTTACAGATGTTAGCAGTGGTAACAAAGGAGCTTTAGTTTTTCACAATCCATTAGTAAATATTTCTTCTAATCTTATGAATCAAGATTACGCAGGTGGAGTAGGCACTATAACTAATTTTGATCAAATTGCACCAACAACCGATCTAAGCAGTCTTTATGCAACAGAACTTGTTCAAAAAGGCAATAGTCTTTATGTAAATGGAAATCTTGCTACCACCAGAGGCAATAGAGTTGATTTTGATGCATTAAACACAGCTATCAAAGCAGAATTTACAAAGCAAAAAACAGCTTTAGAAGCTCTTTACAAAAATGAAAAAGGATCTGAAACTGGAACTTTTGCAACAAATAAAAAAGCAGTTAATGATCAAATAACTGAATACAATAGAAAAGATGGTACTATTGAAACATCTCAAAAAGCTGTTGATACCGCTAAAACTCAACTTGATGAAGCCAATAAAAAAGGTGAACAAGAAGCAATTAAAACAGCTCAAAAAGCTTATGATGCAGCTGTAAAAAAACTTGAAGACGATAAAAAAACTCTAAGCGAACTTAACAACCGTTTAGCAGAATACAATGCACTTATCGAAGACATTAAAAACAAAACAGCCAATCTAAATGATAAAATCAATAATGCCAAATTCGACATCAGAGCAGGACAAAAAGGACAAATTTTTGCTTCTTTAGCTGAATCTAATGTAGGTGGTAAATTAGCTGGAACAGCTGATTATATCTTTGCTAATGGTAAAGTAATCAACGATGTAGAAAGAGCAGCGCAATCAAATGCAGGAAATTCAGCTCTAAATGCTCCTATTGGTGCTATCAATATGTCAAACGATATGGCTATATCAAATCGTTTAGCTAAATTTAGCAATCCTTATTCAACTGTAAATGTAGCTTCTTTAGAAGGCTTAAAATTTGCAGCAGGAAATGGAATCGCTAGCGATTCTCAATACGCTTATGGAGCAAGAAGCTATGATAATAATGTATGGGCAAATGTAATCGGTGGTGCCAATATCATCGATAGTAAAAGCGGTGCTTTATATGGTGTAAGCGTGGGTTATGATCGCTTAGTAGGTGAAGATACTATTCTTGGTGCTTATTTAACTTATGCTGATTCAAAAATTAAAACTAGCATGGTAAATCAAGAAAGTGATAATTTGCAACTTGGTTTATACTCAAGAACACTTTATGGAAATAGCGAATTTGACTTTAAAGGCTATGCACAATTTGGCTGGACTGATCAAGATAGATTTATAGCTGGAACGGTCAATTCATCTGATTTTACTAGAAAATTCTTAGGTGCTAGTGGAACTTATGGTTATGTATTTGATATGGGAAATGATTTTTATATTAAACCTTTAGCAGGGCTTAATCTTTATTATTCTTTTACACCTGATTACAATGAAAATGGTGCATACGCTCAACATGTTCAATCACAATCTAGTTTTGACACTAGTATAGAAGCAGGTGCTGAATTTAGAAAATATCTATCAAAAGAAAGCTATATTTATGCTACACCAAAAATCGAGCAATATATAATCACTTCAGGAGATGATTACACAGCTAGATTTTTAGGAAGCCCTACTTCATTTACTATCAATGGAAGTGATAAGAAAAAAACTTATGGCTCATTTATAGTTGGTGGAGATGTTAATATAAAAAATCAATGGGCATTTACTTTCTCAGCAGGTGTTAAACATCTTTTAAGTGGTAAAGTAAATGACGAAAGCGAAACTTATTTAAGTGGAAACATCGGACTTAAATACCAATTCTAATCCTATAAAGTAGAATTCTCCTAGCAAAGCCATTATGGCTTTGCGTCCTAAACAAAATATTATCAAAACATATATCTAAGAATTATAAAATCGAGATCAATAAACTTTTGCAAAGCTTAAAAAGTGTATAATATTCTAAAAAATTTAAAATCAAGGCTGTTTTATGACTTATCTAGAAATCGAAGGCACAAATCATTTAAGCGGAAATGTTGCAATAAGCGGGGCAAAAAATGCCGCCCTACCCTTGATCGTTTCAAGCATACTTGCTAAAAACGAAGTAAAAATCAACAATGTTCCTAATGTTGCTGATATAAAAACTCTTATATCTTTGCTAGAAAATTTAGGAGCTAAAGTCAATTTTCAAAATAATAGTGCTTTATTAAACACAAACATCCTTAATCAAACCATAGCCAAATATGACATTGTACGCAAAATGCGTGCTTCCATACTTACCCTAGGGCCTTTACTTGCTCGTTTTGGGCATTGTGAAGTATCTTTGCCTGGAGGATGTGCTATAGGACAAAGGCCTATTGATTTACATCTTTTAGCCTTAGAAAAAATGGGGGCAAATATACAAATCAAGCAAGGCTATGTTGTAGCTAGCGGAAATTTAAAAGGCAATGAAATTCTTTTTGATAAAATCACGGTTACAGGTAGTGAAAACATCATCATGGCAGCGGCTTTAGCTAAGGGCAAAACCAAACTCTTAAATGTTGCAAAAGAACCCGAAGTTGTTCAACTTTGCGAAGTTTTAAAAGACGCAGGACTTGAAATCAAAGGCATAGGTACAGATGAGCTTGAAATTTATGGCACTGATGGAGAACTTTTAGAATTTAAAGAATTTAGTGTTATACCTGATAGAATTGAAGCAGGAACTTATCTTTGTGCTGGAGCCATTACAAATTCTAAAATCACTTTAGATAAAGTTAATGCTTCACATTTAAACGCAGTTTTAGCAAAACTTCATCAAATGGGTTTTGAAACTTTGAATACAGAAAATAGTATCACTCTACTTCCTGCTAAAGAAATTAAACCCATAGAAATCATGACAAGCGAATATCCAGGCTTTCCAACCGATATGCAAGCACAGTTTATGGCGCTAGCTTTAAAGGCTAATGGAACTAGCATTATCGATGAAAGACTATTTGAAAATCGTTTTATGCATGTAAGTGAACTTTTAAGAATGGGTGCAGATATTAAGCTAAATGGTCATATTGCTACTATAGTAGGCGGAAAAGAACTTAATGCTGCTGATGTTATGGCTACAGATTTGCGTGCTTCTTCAGCACTTATCCTAGCAGCTCTTGCAGCTAAAGGTACAAGCAAAGTACATAGAATTTATCATCTTGATAGGGGTTATGAAAATTTGGAAGAAAAATTTAAAAGTTTAGGTGTGAAAATCGCAAGGCTTGAAGAATGAAAAATATCTTTGAAACCTTAAAAGACTTAGAGGATCAAATTTCATATTTAGATGAAAGTGAGCTTATTAACCTTGAAAAAGCAAAAGATAGAATTTTAGCTAAAGATTTATACGCTAGAAAAAATCTACCTAGTTTTGACAATGCTGCTCTTGATGGCTATGCTTTTAATTATACTGATATCAATGAGGCTTTGGAGATTAAAGGGACTATTTTCACAGGAGATAAAAATTTTTATACAATTGCTAAAAATGAATGCTATAAAATTATGACAGGGGCTAAAATGCCCAAAAATGCTGATACTATCTTAATGCTAGAAGATGAGTATATAGAAGAAAATAAACTCATCATTAAAAAAGCCCCTAAACAATACAATGCCTATCGCTACAAAGGCGAAGAATTAAAAAAAGGCGAACTTTTGCTTCAAAAAGGCACTAAACTTAATGATAAACATATCGCCCTACTTGCTTCTCAAGGGCTTTATAAAATAGAAGTCATAAGAAAAATTCGCATAGGAATTTTTTCAAGCGGAAATGAGCTTAAAGAACCTTGGCAAGAATGCGATGAAGAAAGTATTTATAATGCCAATGCTTTACCTTTGCTAACCATGTTTCAAAATGCTTCTTATTTAGGTATTATCAAAGATGATTTTAAAAGCACTAAAGAGGCTTTAGAAAATACAAATTTTGATCTTTTAATCACTTCAGGAGGTGCAAGTGTTGGCGAGGCTGATTTTATGGAAAAAGCTTTAGATGAATTAGGCTTTACTCCGCTTTTTAAAGGACTAAAAGCACGCCCTGCAAGACCTACTAAGCTTTATAGAAAAGGTGAAAATTTCGTATTGATTTTACCAGGAAATCCTATGGCAGCTTATCTTTCTTGTTTTATTTTTGCTAAAAAAATTGTTGCTTTATTAAGCGGAAATTTAGAAAATGCTTTAAAATTTCATGCCACAATGGGTATGGATTTAAAGCTTAAAAGTGGAAGAAATAATCTCATCTTAGGAAATTTAGAAAAAGATATTTTTACACCATTTAATGAAAATAAATTTGGCTCTGGTATGATACTTCCACTTGTTAAAAGTGAGTTTTTACTTATAAGTGAAGAAAATACAAGTGAATTAAAAAAAGGTGATGAAGTCACGCTTTTAAAAATATAATGTTTGTGTTTTTCACAAACATTAGCTTAATTTATCCTCATCATCATGATCATGGATATATTGCTCATCATTTTCTAAGGTATCAACAAAACGCCCTATCCTTTCCCAGCGAACATTTTTATCTTTATCCCAAGAGAAATATACAAACCAAGGTTTACCTACTATCAATCTATAGGGAACAGAACCCCAAAAACGACTATCATAAGAATAATCACGATTATCGCCCATCATGAAATACTCATTTTCAGGTACATCAAAAACATAAGCATTTCCGCCGCTAAAACCTATATGATTTCCAAGTTCTTTAATATAAGTTGGAGACATAGCAAAATCACCTATACTAAGAAAGCGTAAAATATCACTTTCTATATCTTTTTTTGGATCATAATGAATACCTTTTTGTTTATAAGGTTCTTTTACATAAATTTGCCCTCCAAGAGTAACAAGATCATTCGGATAATGTTCTCTCATAAAAGCATCGCCTTCATGCATTCTTACATAAAGTGTTTTATTTGCATAAACTATCCTATCTCCTCCTGTACCTACACAACGCTTTACAAAGTGTTCTTTTTCATTTCTAGGATTTCTAAAAACAACTATATCTCCTCTTTGTGGCCCTTGTGCTTTTATCAAATGTCCATCTTTATTAAAATCTGGCAAAACAGGAATTTCCAACCAAGGAATATGAGGAGTTGGGATACCATAGCTAAATTTTTTAACAAATAAAAAATCCCCCACTAATAAGGTGTTTTTCATAGAACCAGAAGGAATAACAAAAGCTTGTATAAAGAAAAAAATCACCAAAAGAACAATAACTACAGTTCCAGTCCAAGATTGTGAAAATTTATATAATTTCTTTAAAATTTCCATAGATTTTCCTTAATTAAGTCTATTTTTAGCAGATTTAACTGTGTTTTCTAAAAGCATAGCTATAGTCATAGGACCTACTCCACCTGGAACAGGAGTTATATAACTAGATTTTTTAGATACCTCTTCAAAATCCACATCTCCAACTATCTTTCCACTTTCAAGACGATTAATTCCAACATCAACAACAATTACTCCTTCTTTTACCATATCCGATCGAAGTAAATTCACATAACCTGCTGCTACTATAATCAAATCAGCTTGCCTAGTATAAAGGCTCAAATCTTTGGTTTTAATATGACAAACGCTTACTGTAGCTCCAGCATTTAAAAGCATAGTAGCCATAGGACGACCTACTATATTTGAAGCACCTATAATAACAGCGTCTTTTCCTTCTAAATCAATTTTATAAGCCTTTAAAAGCTTCATAACTCCAAGTGGAGTACAAGGCAAAAACCCACTTTCTAAGCCCAAATTTAAATATCCTACATTAATAGGATGAAAGCCATCAACATCTTTACTACTTATAATGCTTTCAAGTATTAAATCTTTACAAATATGATCAGGTAAAGGAAGCTGAACCAAAATTCCATGAACACTATCATCGTGATTCAAGGTATTAATCAATGCCAAAAGTTCATTTTGTGTAGTATTTTCATTAAGATGATAAACTAAAGATTTAATTCCACATTCTTCACAGGCTTTGGCTTTAGATTTTACATAAGTTTGACTTGCAGGATTATCTCCAACCAAAATAACAGCTAAACAACTTTCAATCCCTTTACTTTTCAAAAATTGATTTTTTTCTTTTAATTCTTCTTTGATTTTTGCACTTAAAGCTTTACCATCAAGCAAAGTCATTATTTTCCTTCTGTAAATTTAATCACTTTTTTAAAGTAAAAATTGTATCATATTAAAACTTCATTAACAAGGTGAAACTTTGAAAATTGTTTTAATGTTTTTTTTATTTAGTATCAGTCTTTTTGGTGCTGATTTTATCACTCTTAAAGAATACTCTAAAATGCTTTATGAAAATCCAAGGGGCATTAGTTGTAAAGAATGTCATGGAGCAGATGGAAGCGAACAAATTTTAGGATATTATATGAAAAATGGTATTAAAATAGCTTATAAAGTTCCAAGTATACAAAATCTTAGTTTTGAGAATTTTAAAAATTCTCTTAATCAGAGTAAAGACGCAAAATCAATCATGCCAAATTACTCTTTAACAAATGATGAAATTGTAACTTTATATAATTACATCAAGCAATTTAGCAAGGAAGAAAAATGACAAACAAAAAAGCTTTTAAAGAAGCGTGTAAATTCATCGCAGGTGGTGTAAATTCCCCAGTTCGTGCTTTTGCAAATGTTCAAAGTGAGCCAAAATT
Organism: Campylobacter sp. 2014D-0258; assembly: GCF_008000495.1. Lineage (NCBI taxonomy): Bacteria > Pseudomonadati > Campylobacterota > Epsilonproteobacteria > Campylobacterales > Campylobacteraceae > Campylobacter > Campylobacter sp. 2014D-0258. The sequence continues at coordinate 34,631 of NZ_VOAR01000015.1, read as the reverse complement.
TATTTCCCATGGAAAAGGTGCTTATATTTTCGATATAGATGGAAATTCTTATATAGACTATGTTCAAAGCTGGGGGCCTTTACTTTTTGGACATTGCGATAAAGATATACAAAAAGCTTGCCAAAAAGCACTTCACAAAGGTTCAAGTTTTGGAGCTCCAACTTTATTAGAAACTGAACTTGCTAAGCTTATTTTATCTGATTTTCCTCATTTAGAAAAAATCCGCTTTGTAAGCAGTGGAACAGAAGCAACTATGAGTGCTATTCGTCTTGCCCGTGGCTTCACTAAAAAAGATAAAATTTTAAAATTTGAAGGATGTTATCACGGACATTCTGATTCATTATTAGTGAGCGCAGGAAGTGGTGCTGCTACTTTTAACTCTCCTAGTTCTTTGGGTGTTTTAAAAGATATAGCTAAACACACTTTAGTAGCAAAATATAATGATATAAACAGCGTTAAAGAGCTTTTTGAAAAAAATAAAGATATTGCATGTGTTATCATTGAGCCTATTGCTGGAAATATGGGGTTAGTTCCAGCTAAACAAGATTTTTTAGAAGAACTTGCTAAGATCTGTAAAAACAATCAAACTCTGCTGATTTTTGATGAAGTAATGAGTGGATATAGAGCATCTTACCTTGGTTCCTATGGAATCAATCATATCCAAGCAGATATAATTACTTTTGGTAAGGTAATAGGAGGCGGTCTACCTGCAGCAGCATTTGCTTCTAGAGCTGAAATTATGGATATTTTAAGTCCTTTGGGTGGAGTTTATCAAGCAGGAACTTTAAGTGGAAATCCTTTGGCAATGGCTGCAGGTATAGCAAGTCTTACAAAAGCCAAAAAGAAAACCAAGCTTTATGACAAACTTGGAAAATTAGCAAAAAAACTTACCCAGGGAATGAAAAAATTAGCAGATGAAAAAGGACTTCCGCTGCAAGCTTGTCATGTAGGTTCTATGTTTGGATACTTTTTCACCAAAGATCCTGTATCAAACTACCAAGATGCATTAAAATCTGATCTAGCATTATTTTCAAAATTTCACAAAAATATGCTTGAAAATGGAATTTATTTAGCACCTTCTCAATTTGAAACAGGCTTTATATGTTCAAAAATGGATGATAAAATTATAGATACAACACTAGAGGCTGTTAGGGAAAGCTTTAAAAGAATATGAGCAATATTTTAAAAGAAGAAAAAAATCACTTAGAAAATTCCAACAGCAAAAGACAAAAAATCATTCGCAAAACTCTTGAAGCTGCGGATGGTTTAAGTCTTGGCATCTCTATGGTTGTTGCTGTATTTATAGGTGTGGGAATAGGATATTTGCTTAAAAAATTTACTCCTTATCCTTGGCTTTTTTGGCTTGGAGTTTTTTGGGGGATCAGTGCTGCTATACTTAATGTTTGCAAAGCTTATAAAGTTCAAGTAAAAAGCTATGAAGAATTTAAAGAAAGAGATGAGTTGATCAAAGAAAAAATTCAAAAAGAAAAGAACAAATAATGGAACATAAAAAAGCTCTATTTTGTATTTTTGCCATTATTCATTTATTTTTTTGGATCATATTTTCATCGTTAAATCATTTTAAATTAGATACATTTTTAAGCTATGAAATAGCTTTTTTTAGTGTTTTATTGATTATTTTTGCTTCTTATTTAAATTATAAAAAAGTCATTATAAAAAAATCAAAAAATTATGAAAAAGATTTTAATTTCATTTCATCACTTTTTATCAAAAAAAAACAAAATTTATCAAAAATTATTCATTTTAAAGTTCTAAAAGACGATTTAAAGCCAAATGTTAAAGAGAAAATCCATTTTTTTGCTATGTTTTTTACTCTCTTTAAATTGATGGCTTATGTAATATTGGTTGCTGGATTTTTATTTTTACATCGCCAAGATAAATTAGATATCTTTGCTTATATTTGTGGAATTTCATCCTTGCTAGTTTGTGTGTTTATTTTTATTTTATATATAAAAAAGTATGAGTCCAAAAAAAATTATTAAATCAATGACGGCACTTTTTGCTGGTATGGCATTTTTATTTGCAGGTAATGCCTTGATAGTAAGCTCTATAGGTGTTATATTAAAAGAAAACGGAGAAAGTTCTTTAGCTGTTGGAGTAGTAAGTTCTTGTTTTTTTGTAGGTGCTCTTGTTGGAACTATCAGTGCTCATAAAATTATTTCTCGTATAGGTCATATACGCTCTTTTGGGCTATTTGGTGCTATTTTTGGAATTTCAGCTATGCTTCATACAGTAAGCGAAAATCTTATTTTTTGGGCTATTTTAAGATTTTTCATAGGAATTTGCTACTATGGACTTTTAATGGTCATAGAATCATGGCTTAATGAAAAAAGCAAAAATGCCATTCGATCTAGAATTTTAGGTTTTTATGAAATTGTTTTTTATCTTGCGTTTGGTATTGGAGTTTTAATCATAGCGTTAAATTTGAGCAAACATAGTGTATTTATTCTCAGTGCAACTTTAATTTTACTTTCATCTTTACCTTTAAATCTAATTAAAATCAAAGAACCTGTTTTACCCGCATCAAGTCCTATTTCTATACCTAAAATTTTTGATATAGCTCCTTTAGCTATCGTCACAAGCTTTATAGCTGGAATGCTTATAAATGGCTTTTTTTCTATGGCATCTTTATTTATACTTTTGCAAGGTTTTGATACAAAAGCGGTTTCTTATTTTATATTTTGTGGGGTTTTAGGTGGTTTTATTGCACAAACCATCATAGGAACTATTTCAGACAAACTTGGTCGCAAATTTGCCATTATCACTTGTGCAAGTATAGGATTTATCACTATGCTTATATTTATCTTTTTTAAACTTCATTTATATATGCAATATTTTTTAGGAATTACTCTTGGTATAGGAATATTTTGTTTATATGCTTTAGCACTTGCTAGAGCAAATGATGTTTTAATAAGCAAAAATAAAGGCGTAGAGTTAGGTCGTGGTGTTCTTTTTTGCTATTCTTTAGGCTCTTTGTTTGGCCCTTTAATTTTAGGTTTTTTAATGCAATATTTTGAAATCAAAGGTTTTATATGGTTTTATATAGTTTCTTTAGCATTTTTAATTCTTTTTGCTATCAATAAACCAAATATTTTAAATAAAAAATTTAAGAAAAAGCCTGGAAATATGGTGATATTTGATGATTAATACTCAACTAGCAAGTCAAATTGCCAATACGCAAAAAAATGATTTAAAAGTAGATAACTCTGCTTCAAAAGATAAAACAAATTTAAAAGACAATCCAAAAGAAGCACTTGCACAAGCTTTAAAGCAAAATTTAGGTTTAAGCAAGGACGCTAGTAGTGAGGAAATACTAGCAAAATTTGTTCAAAATGAAACAGGTACCAAATTAAAAGAACTTGTTAATAAACTTTTAGATCAAATCAATGCTCAAAAAAATCCCGATTCCCCTGTGCTTAAACAAGGAAAAAATTTAAATTTAGCTCCTAATTTTGCTAATGAATTAAAAATCTTAAGTACAGAACTTGCAAAAAGTGATACTTTTACACAAGTTTTAGACAGATTAAATCAAATTTTAAAACCTGCCAGTGAAATAAAAAACAATAACTTAGCTCCTTTGTTTAAAAATTCAGGCGTATTTTTAGAAGCTAAATTAAAAGATGCCCTAAACGAAGAATTACTACCCAAAAGTTTTCACTCTCTTTTAAGTACAATCAAAGGTCTTAGTAGCGAAAAACTAAGCGTTCAGATAGCCCAGCTTGCAAATACAAATTTAAGCCCAAAAGACACTTTAAAAGAATTAAAAAATATTATTAATTCTAGCAAAAATGAAAATAAGCAAATTTTAAATCAAAGTTCTTTTAAAGCACTTTTAAATTTAAGTTCTAAATTGGAAAATTTTAAAAATTATATAAGTAAAAATCCCAGTCATGCTCAAGAAAAAATCACCCCTATAGCTAATAAAATTTTAAAAGAATTAAATTCCATCAAAAATGATTTTTTCAAAGCTCTTAATAAGCCAGAAAATTTAATGATAAAAGATCCAAACATCCTTAAGCAAACTGCTACCGCCTTTGAAAAACTTGAAAATACTTTAAAAAATATACTAGGCAATCAAGCTTCTAAAATACAAGATAAAGAAAATATTTTAGAAAATATTTTAAGTAACAAAGAAAATATCAAGGAAGAAAAACTTAATCATAATACAAAAAACCAAGATGAAGAAAAACATATAAAAGCATCAAAAGAAGATGAAAATTTAGATTCTGGTGTAAAAACCCATGAAGAAGATACCCAAGATACAAAAAATGATATTCAAAATAATGAAACAGAAAATAAGCCAGACAATGATATAAAAAATTCTACTCCAAACCAAGAAAAAATTAAAGATGAAAAACAAGAAAAATCAAAAGAAAATATCAAAGAAAATCCAAAATTTTATGAAACAAAAACAGAAAACAAAACTTCAATCAATACAAATACCAACACTTCAAATCCTAACACAAACAATACGCAAAATTTAAATAATACTCAAAATATTCAATCTAACAATAACCAAACTATGCAAAATATTTTTAAAAATCAGGAATTTATAAAACAAAATATTGTAAAAAATTTAGCATTTAATGTAGAAAATTTAGATCTAGAACAAGTGCAAGATTTAAGTAAAAATTTAAGCAATCTTTCTCGTAGACTTAATGAAAGCTTAAAAGAACTTGAACCCTATACTCAAAATGCCAAGCTTAATCAAGCAGAACTTAAAAATCTCGAACACAAACTCAATCTTTCTATCAAAGATCTAGCGCAAATTAAACCAAAAACAGAACAAGATATAGCTGAATCTTTACATCATGATGTAAAATCAACACTTTTGCAAATTTCAAATTTAGCTAAAAATGAAGGCAATGAAGCTGTATACAATCAAGCTAATCGTCTTTTAGCGCAAATTGAAATCAATCAGCTTATGTCTTTAGCTAATGATTCTATCAATACTTATCTGCCTTTTTCTTGGGATGATTTAAATGATTCTAAAATTATGTTTAGACGCGGAAAAAAGGACAAATTTTTTGCTCAGATTAAACTCGAATTTGCAAAACTTGGGGATTTAGAAATTCTTATTTCTTTAAATAATGAAAAATATATAGATATTAATATTATGGCAGAAAATATTGAATTTAGAAAAACCATCTATGAAAATGCCCATGAGCTTAAAAGAAATATCAATAAAGCAGGACTTTTAAGTGCAAATTTCTTTGTAGGTGATATCATAAGAAGTAAATTTGATACTAGAAATATGAAAAATTTAGATCTTGAAATGGGTATGGATAAAAAAGTATGAGCAAAATCAAAAGATCGATTAAAAAAGCTGTAGCTCTAGGCTATCAAAAAGAAAAAAACTCTGCACCAAAAGTGCTTGCAAGTGGCAAAGGAGAAAGTGCTGCTAAAATTATTTCTTTAGCCAAGGAACACGGAGTTCCTATTAAAGAAGATGAAGATTTAATAGAAATTTTAAGCAAGCTTGACTTAGGTGATGAAATTCCACCTAATATGTATAAAGCTGTAGCTGAAGTTTTTGCCTTTATCTATCAAATGGCAAATAAAACTCCTAAAAACTAATCCGCTATTTTTTCTCCAAATTTAATACCCTGCCCTACTTTTAAATTAAAAGTTAAAAGTCCTTTTTGAGAGATTAAAACTATAGTAGAACCTAGCTCAAAATTTCCTAGTTCTTCGCCTTTTTTGAAATTTAAATTTTCATATTTTCTAGTAAAATTATGAGAAATTTTAGCATTGGTTTGTATGCTTGCATCAAAATTAAAACGCATTTTTCCTACATTTTGCGCTCCTACAAAAACAAGCCAAAAAATACCTTTTTCATTTTGACATTTCAAGCTCACTCTTTCATTTTTTACATATAAATTACTAATGCGTTCTAAATGTTTTTCATTTACGCTATAAAGCACTCCACTTGTGTAAGTTGCACTTAAAATTTGCATATCACAAGGGCTGTGATAACGATGATAATCTTTTGGAGAAAGATAAATATTGACATAATCAAGCCCATTTTTAAGTTCATCTTTTTCAAAGCTATCTTTTAAAAGCTCCTCAACGCTATAAGCATGTCCTTTTATAGAAAAAGCAAAATGTTCTTCATTTGCTAAAAAAGTACTTCCACACTCTAAAATTTTACCATCACTTGGACTGATAAAACCTTCTTCAAATTTTCTTGGAAATTGTAAAGTTCTTGTAAAAAGAGCATTTAAACTCTCATATTCACAAGGAGCTTTAAATTCACTCATATTGATATTAAAATACTTAACATAATTTTCATTAATAACTTTTTGTATCATTTTAGGAAATTTAATCCCCGCTACAAAACCAAAAAGTCTCGAACTTTCTTTTGAAAAACTCATTTTTTTCCTTTTAAATTTAAAATCACTATTTCACTCGGAGCAAAAACTCTAAGACTTGGCCCCCAAAATCCTGCTCCACTACTCACATAAAGCTTAGTTTTTTCTCCTAAATCATAAAGCCCATGAACAAAACCTTGCTGAAGTTTAACTAAAAACATAAAAGGGAAAATTTGCCCTCCATGTGTATGCCCACTTAAAACAAGATCAAAATCACTTAAATCATAAAGCAAAGCTGTTTTAGGTTGATGTGTGAGTAAAATACTAGCTTTACTTGTATTTAAATCCACTTTTATTCTTGCTAAATCAGGAGCATATAAACCCCTATCAAGTCCGGCTAAATCTCCAAGTCCAGCAATATTTATAAAACCCAAATCTAAATTTTGATTGACTAAAATTTTCATATTAGTATGTTTTCTAAGTAAATCCAAAACTTCATTGATACCATGATAATACTCATGATTTCCCAAAGCATAAAAAGTTCCGTAAGTGGAGTTAAAATCATTAAGTTTTGAGATGTAATTTTTTAAATCTTTAGGATTAGTATCAATCAGATCCCCTACTATTACAACCATATCAGGACTTTGCAAATTCACTTTAGTGATGAGCTTGTCTAAAAAATTTTCATGCAAATTTTTACCCAAATGTATATCAGTAAGCATGGCAATTTTTAAATCTTGTTTAAGATTTGGTATTTCAACATCAACACTCTTTACTTCAGGTGTTTTTAGAGCATTATTTATACTTGCATAAATTAAAAACACACTTAAAACTATAAGAGAAAGTTCAAAAATCAAACGCAAAATAAGATTATATGTTTTATCTCTTTTACCCATAAGAGCTAAAATCAATTTAACAAAATCCCAAGCTAAAGTCATAAAAAACAAACAATAAGTCGGCGCATAAAACATGGCTAAAATTTCATACCAAGTATCACTTAAATATTCATCTCTACGAAATATTAAAAACACAGCTTGAGCTAAAAAAAGCACAATAAAAATAAAGGAAAAAATTTTATAAAAATACTTAAAAAGAGTAATTTTCTTGATTAATCTTTTATAAATATAAACATTTGCTAAGCCAAAAATCAATAACACAATGAAAGAAAAAATTAAAAATATCATAAAAGTATTATAACCAAGTAAAATTAAATATCCGTATAAATTTTTCTGTTATAATAAGCTTTTAAATAATTTTAAAGGCTATAAGATGTACCGTTTTGCACCTTCTCCCACAGGTGATATGCACATAGGAAATTTACGCGCAGCAATTTTTAATTATATCTGTGCAAGACAAAAAAATATGGATTTTATCTTACGCATTGAAGATACTGATAAGGCTAGAAATATAGCAGGAAAAGAAGAAGAAATCAAAGAAATTTTAAATCTTTTTGGTATTTCATGGCAGCATTACTATATACAAAGTGAAAATTTAAAATTCCATCGCCAAATGGCTTTAAAACTTGTAAGCGAAAAAAAAGCTTTTGCTTGTTTTTGCACCGAAGAAGAACTTGAAGCAAAAAAAGAGCTGGCTAAAAAACAAGGTAAAGCTTATCGCTACGATGGCACTTGTGAAAAACTAGCCGATATTGATGTTTTAGAATGTGAAAAACCCTTTGTTATCCGTCTTAAAAAACCTACTCATACTATGAAATTTACTGATTTTATCAAAGGCGAGCTTAGTTTTGAGCCTGAAAACATAGACTCTTTTGTGATTATGAGAACGGATAAAACTCCAACTTATAATTTTGCTTGTGCGGTTGATGATATGCTTGAAAATGTCACTTGTATTATACGCGGAGAAGATCATGTTTCAAACACTCCAAAACAAGAACATATCCGCGCAAGCTTAGGTTATAATAAAGCCATGACTTATGCACACTTGCCTATCATTTTAAACGAAGAAGGTGTTAAAATGAGTAAAAGAGAAGCACATTCTTCTGTAAAATGGCTACTTGAAAGTGGAATTTTACCTAGCACAATCGCAAATTATCTGATCATGCTAGGCAATAAAACTCCTTGTGAAATTTTTACCTTAGAAGAGGCTATAAAATGGTTTGATATTTCTAAAGTTTCAAAAGCTCCCGCAAGATTTGATCTTAAAAAACTCTTACAAATCAATCGTGAACATATCAAAATGATCAAAGATGATGAGCTTAATAAAATTTTAGATTTAAACAAAGATCTTGCACAGCTTGCTAAATTTTACACTCAAGAAGCAAGCACCATAAAAGAACTTAAAGAAAAAATGCAAGCTATTTTTAGCACAAAAGATTTTGGCGAGTTTGAAACAGAATGTAAAATTTTAAAAGAACTCTTAAAAGATATTGAACTTTTTGAAAACTATGAAGATTTTAAAAATGAACTTTTAAGCAAAAGCGACTTAAAAGGTAAAAAATTTTTCATGCCTTTAAGGATAATTTTAACAGGAAATATCCACGGACCTGAGCTTAGCGATCTTTATCCTTATATTAAAAATTTTATTCACGAATTAGCAAGGATTTAATTATGGTTATAGACTTTTTTATTATTTCTATTTTTCAAGTACTACAAATTGTCATTAACATTTATACTTGGATTATTATCATCACAGCACTTTTAAGCTGGGTAAACCCTGATCCTTATAATCCCATAGTGCAAATTTTATATAAATTAAGTTATCCTGCTTACGCCTTAGTTAGAAAAATTCCAACACGCATTGGTAATATTGATCTTGCACCTTTGATTATAGTCTTAGCATTGCAGTTTCTTGGCATTTTTCTTGGGAATATCTTAAGGAGTATATTGTGATAAAAAAAATACTCGTTTTTTTATTTATTTTTTCAAGTTTAAATGCTACACAATATAGCATAGAAAAACTCAAAAAGGAAGAAAATTCACTTGCTAAGGATTATTATATTTATAGGCTTTTAGAAAAAAATAAAATCAGTAAAAAAGATGCACAGGATTTAAATTCTCATATTTTTCGCTATATAGGAAAAATTAAATCCGAACTTGAAAAAATCATCCCTTTAAAGCCTTATATCAACCCAAAATATGCTAAATGCTATACCTATACAGCAAATACTATCTTAGATGCAAATTTAACTTGTCAAAGTGTGCGCTTAAATTCATTAGTTTTTATAGTGAGTTTAAATTCCAAAGACCGAACGACTTTAGCTCAAACCTTTAAAAATCAAAGACCTGATTTGACAAATTTATTGCTAGCTTTTAATACTTCTGATCCTATGAGCTATATAGTACAAAAAGAAGATATTAATGGTTTTTTTAAACTTTATAATTATTCTAAAAAATACGACTTAGATTTAAATACAAGTTTAGTCAATAAACTACCAAATCACATTGGTTTTAAAGATTTTGCACAAAATATTATTATTAAAAAAGAAAATCCAAAATTTAGACATTCTATACTAGAAATAAATCCTGAAAATGTAAGTGAAGATTCTGCTTTCTATTTAGGAGTCAATGCCTTAACTTATGATAAAACAGAGCTTGCTTATGACTTTTTTAAAAAGGCGGCACAAAGTTTTAAATCGCAAAGCAATAAAGACAATGCTATATTTTGGATGTGGTTGATTAAAAACAATGAAGAAGATTTAAAAACTTTATCACAAAGTTCTTCTTTAAATATTTATAGTCTTTACGCAAAAGAACTTACTAGCACACCTTTTCCAAAGATAGAAAGCCTTAATCCAAGCAAGAAAAAAAATAATTTTAACATGCAAGATCCTTTTGCTTGGCAAAAAATAAACAAACAAATTCGCGATGCTAACGCAAGTCAACTAGATGTCTTGGCAAAAGAATTTGACACACAAGAAACCTTGCCTATTTATGCTTACATATTAGAACGCAAAAATAATTTTAAAAAACATTATTTTATAATGCCTTATTATGACAATATAAAAGACTATAACAAAACAAGACAAGCTTTAATTTTGGCTATTGCCAGACAAGAAAGTCGTTTTATTCCAACTGCTATTTCAGTTTCTTATGCTTTAGGCATGATGCAATTTATGCCATTTTTAGCCAATCACATAGGGGAAAAAGAATTAAAAATTCCAAATTTCGATCAAGATTTTATGTTTAAACCTGAAATAGCATATTACTTTGGAAACTATCATCTAAATTACCTTGAATCGCGTTTAAAATCTCCACTTTTTGTCGCTTATGCTTATAATGGCGGTATAGGATTTACTAACCGTATGCTTGCAAGAAATGATATGTTTAAGACAGGCAAATTTGAACCTTTCTTGTCTATGGAGCTAGTTCCTTATCAAGAAAGCCGAATTTACGGAAAAAAAGTTCTAGCTAATTATATTGTGTATCGACATCTTCTGAACGATAGTATAAAGATTTCGGATATTTTTGAAAATTTAATTCAAAACAAGGCAAATGATCTAAACAAATCTTAGCTACAAGCTTAGTCTCTTCCTTGACACTAGGAAGAGATACTTTAAAATAATCAGTATAGTTGTTTTGTATTATATATTTTAAATACTCATCATCCAATTTTTCAATATTGGCTTTTTTATTATTGATAAAAACTTCTAAATTTTGAATTTTTAATGTATTTGGAGTAAAAGACAAGGCCAATACATCATCTTTACTTGTCTTATCTAGAATTGGGTTTAAATAAGACATAGTTATAATGGCATTAATCTTATCTTGTGTGATTTTGTATTTTTGAGTAAACATTAAAGTTTGAGATTTTAAATTTGTATCCACAATCGCCTGATCTTTTAAAGAACAAGCTCCAAGCAAAAAAGCACCTAAAATTACACTATAAATTTTCATTCTTTTTCCATATTTTTTAGTATTATTGTAGCCTTTTAACCCTATTTTTTGGTTTAAAAAGATATAATTTTACAAAAAAATTAAGAGTATATTTTATGAAACAACTTATCATGGCTTTTAGCGGGCCTTCAAATTCAGGAAAAACTACACTCATCACTAAAATAGCTAATAATTTTTTGCAACAAAATTTAAAAGTTTTAATCATTAAACATGATCCTGCCGATAAAGCTCAATTTGATTTTAACGGTAAAGATAGTTTTAAATTTTTTCAAAGTGGGGCTGAAGTCATGGTTTTAAGCCCTACGAGAACAACTTTTTTTTCTCATGAAAATAGAGATATTTTAAAAGCTTTAAAATTAGCACCCAATTTTGACATTTGTTTGGTTGAAGGATTAAAAACTCTTGATTTACCACGCATTAGCGTATTTTGTAAAGAAATTGATGAAAGCTATTTTACTTTTTCAAACGCCATTGCAAGCTATGAAAAAATTTCTCACCCTTATCTTACTTGGCTTGATTTAAACGATATACAAGCTATTTGCCAATACATACTTAAAAATGCTAAAAATTTACAAGGAGAATTATAAAATGCAAGAAGTGATTTCTTATATACAAAAAGCGGTTTTAGAAATTTCTAACGCTTTAAAATTTCCCGATACAAGCTACAGTCAAAATCAAAATTTTACAGGCGATACCCAACTCAAATTTGATGTTTTAAGTGATGAAATCATCACAAAAACCCTAAGTCAATGTTCAAGCATTAAAGCCATCATAAGTGAAGAAAAAGACGAAATTTTAACGCTTAACGAGAGGGCAAATTTTATCGTAGCTTATGATCCTTTAGATGGTTCTAGCTTAATGGATGTTAATTTTGCCATAGGTTCTATTTTTGCTATCTATGAAGAAAAAGCAAATGCTAAAAATTTAAGAGCTGCACTTTATAGTATGTATGGAGCGCGCTTAGAACTTGTGATTTGCAAAGATCAGCCAAAACTTTATCGCTTAAATGCAAATAATGAATTTATTTTTATAAAAGATCTTAAAATGAATGAAAAAGGCAAGATTAATGCTACAGGCGGGACGCAAAAATTTTGGGAAGAAAAACACGCTAAATTTATCAAAAGTCTTTTTGATGAAGGATATCGCTTAAGATATTCTGGAGCCATGGTAAGCGATATCAATCAAATTTTATTAAAAGGGGGTGGGATTTTTAGTTATCCTGCAACACAAGATGCACCTAATGGTAAACTTCGCGCCTTTTTTGAAGTCTTTCCTCTAGCCTTTATCATAGAAAAAGCAGGCGGAAAAACTACAAATGGAAAAAACCATTCCTTACTTGAACTTGAATTTGATAAAATCCATGCGACAACTCCTTGTTTTTTTGGCTCAGAATATGAAATTTCAAAACTTTTAAAGGCTTACAATGAATGAACCTAGAGATGAATTTGAGCTTGATATGGATAAAAAAAAAGAAGTTTTACTCTCATGTCAAAACTCAAAAAAACTAAACTCTTGTTATAATTGCGATGAAATTTTTAACTGCCAAACTAGAAAAAATTATGTTGATGCAGTCTATAATAGTATGTCTAAGGGTAAAACCGAAGGCGGATTTGACTTTTAAAGGAAAAAAATGCGTTATATTACAACACCAATTTATTATGTAAATGATGTACCTCATTTAGGTCATGCTTATACTACCATCATAGCCGATACTTTAGCAAGATTTTATCGTTTGCAAGGACATGAAACAAGATTTCTAACAGGAACAGATGAGCATGGACAAAAAATCGAAGAAGCTGCCAAACTAAGAAATTCCACTCCTCAAGAATATGCTGATAAAATCAGTTTTGAATTTAAAAAATTATGGGATGAATTTGAAATCACCTATGATATTTACGCAAGAACAACTGATATAAGGCATATTGAATTTGTTAAAACTATGTTTTTAAAAATGTGGCAAAAAGGCGATATTTATAAAGATGAATACGAAGGACACTATTGTATTTCTTGTGAAAGCTTTTTTACTCAAAGTCAGCTTATTAACGATTGTTCTTGTCCAGATTGCGGCAAACAAACTAGAATTTTAAAAGAAGAAAGCTATTTTTTCAAACTTTCAAAATACCAAGATAAAATTTTACAATGGTATGAAGAAAAAGATCCCATCTTGCCAAAAAACAAAAAAAATGAACTTATAAATTTTGTCCAAAGTGGCCTTAAAGATCTTTCTATTACTAGAACAAGTTTTGATTGGGGGATTAAACTGCCTCAAGAAATTAATGATGATAAACATATTATTTATGTATGGCTTGATGCACTTTTTATCTATATAAGTTCGCTTGATTTTCAAAGCAAGGGAGAAAATGCTAAATTTTGGCCCGCGCATGTGCATTTAGTAGGAAAAGATATCTTGCGTTTTCATGCTATTTATTGGCCAGCTTTTTTAATGAGCGTGGATTTACCTTTACCTAAATTCATAGGTGCGCATGGCTGGTGGACTAAAGAAGGTGAAAAAATGAGCAAATCTAAAGGCAATGTTGTAAAACCTAAAGAAGTGGTTGATATCTATGGAAGCGAAGCTTTTAGATATTTTTTACTTAGAGAAGTGCCTTTTGGCAACGATGGGGATTTTAGCGAAAATATGCTGATAAATCGTATCAATGCAGAGCTTAGCAATGAATTTGGAAATTTACTTAATCGCATTATAGGTATGAGTACAAAATATTCTCAAGGAAATATTTCAAAAGAAGGTGTTTTAAAATTTCACAATGTTGAATTAAATCAAGCAAAAGAACACTTAATTTTAGCGGTAGAATTTTTAGAAAACTTACAGTGTAATCGTTATTTAGAAGAACTTTTTAAAGCCTTAAGTGTAGCAAATTTAGCTATTAGTAAATACGAACCTTGGAATTTAATCAAAGAAAACAAACACGAACAAGCTAACGCTTTAGTTGCACTTTGTGCAAATATTTTAGCCAAAACAAGCCTTTTATTAAGCCCTACTCTACCAAAGTCTTGTCAAAAGGTGGCCTTAGCTTTAAATTTTGAAATTTCATCTACAAATTATGCAAAAATGATACTTGATAATGAACTTTTAGATTTTAAAGCAAATCCTTGCGAAGCTTTATTTCCAAAAGTAGAAAAAGCTCTTTTAAAACAAGAAATTAAAGAAGAACCTAAAAAAGAAGAAAGTCCTAAAATAAAAATCGATGATTTTGCAAAAATTGAAATCAAAGTTGCTAAGGTACTTGATTGTCAAAATATAGAAGGGAGTGAAAAACTTTTAAAATTTCAACTCGAACTTGACGATAAAGAAATCCGTCAAGTACTCTCAGGCATAGCAAAATACTATAAGGCCAGTGATTTAATCGGTAAACAAGTTTGCGTTATAAGCAATCTTAAAAAAGCTAAAATTTTTGGACATGAAAGCGATGGTATGATACTTTCTGCAAAAAGCGGAGATAAACTTGTTTTAATCACCCCTGAACAACTTGTGCAAAACGGCTCTTTAGTGGGTTAAAATATGCAAATTAGCAATTTAGGCGAACTGTTAAACGCAACACTAATTCATGAAGGTAGTGTTTTAAGCGTGGAAGGTTTTGCCATAAATTTAAACGAACTTAAAACAGGCTTTGCCTTCTTTAATAACGATAAAAAAGAAATTGCCCAAGCTATAGAAAAAGGCGCTTATGCTATAATTACAGAAAATGACATTGCTGTTGAAGATAAAGAAATTTTTTACTTTAGAGTAGAAAATCTAGAACGAGCTCTTGTAAGATTTTTACGCTTTTTTTGCGAAGATAAAGAATGTGAATTTTTACTTTTTAAATCTTACGAACTAAGTCTTTGCAAGGCTTTTTATTTTAACATTTTAAAAGGAAATATTTTTGCTGATTTTGAAAAACTAATCAAAGCAAAAAAGGGTGAAATTTTTTGCTACTGTGAAGAAAATTACTTAAATAAACTTTGCACCTATTCTCATAGTCTAAAAGATGCTAATTTTACCTTATTATCGCGATCTAGCTTCTTTTTTACAACTTTGATTTGTGAAAATTTATATTTTAAAAATCTTAATTTGCCTTTTTTTTACGCAAATAGTTTTGCAAAAATTATTTCTTTTTTAAAAGAAAAAAGTCAAAAAATAATATTTGACTTTAATAAGATTGATGATTTTAAAATTTATTTTATTGATGATAAATTTGAAATCACTCCTTTTGGTTCAAGCTCTCAAGCGTTTATTGTAAGCAACAACCAAAATACCTTTGAATTCTGGAAAGAAAAATTTAAAAACATAAAAGACTTTAAAATTGCTTCTAAAAATTCTTTATTTTGCGATTTTTCCTATAATCAGCTTTCAGATTTAAGAAAATTAAAAAATTTTAAATATTGTTTAATTCTTGAAAATTATGATATTTTTGAACAAGAATTTGAAAACAAAGAAAATCAAACCCCAAGCTTATTTTAAATTCACTCCTTCATTTTCAAGCAAAAATCTTTTTATTTCAAGCCCTCCATTATATCCTCCTATGCCATTGCTTGCAATAACTCTATGACAAGGTATAAAAATAGGAATTTGATTTTTAGAATTTGCATTTCCGACAGCTCTAAAAGCTTTGGGATGATTGATTTTTTGGGCTATATCTTTATAAGTAGCTATTTTACCATAAGGAATTTTCATTAAAGCCCTATAAACCTTTGATTCAAAATCTGTACCTTGTATCAAAACAGGAATGCTAAATTTTCTAAGCTTATGAGTAAAATATAAATCAAGTTCATATTTTGCTAAGTCAAGCAAACTACAATTTTTTTCTGATCTTTTATTATCACAAAAATCAACTCTAGTTAAAAATTTTCCATCACTATGTAAAGATAGGTAACATAAAGGCATTTTATAATAAACTTTAAACATTTTTTATCCTTCAAAGAGCTACAATTATAATAAAAAATATTTAAGGAGTAGAAAATGTCTTTTATGCAAGAATACAATAAACTTGTTGAAGAAAGAGCCGCTTTGGGTATACCACCCCTTCCTTTAAATGCAAATCAAACTAAAGGACTTTGTAAACTACTTGAAAATGAAAATAATGAAGAGCTTGCAAATCTTTTAGAAAATAGAGTAAATCCTGGTGTTGATGATGCAGCTTTAGTAAAATGTGAATTTTTAGATTCTATACTTAAAAGCAAAATCAGTACTCCAAATATAGACAAAAAAAGAGCCTTAAGAATGCTTGGAACTATGCTAGGCGGATATAATGTTAAAGTTTTAATCGATGCCTTAAAAGATGAAAACATAGCCAAAGATGCTGCAGAAGTGTTGAAAAATATTATTTTTGTACATGATAATTTTCATACCATAGCTGAACTTAGCAAAAACAATCCACACGCTAAAGAAGTTTTACAAAGCTGGGCAAATGCAGATTGGTTTAATAAAAAAGAAAAATTACCACAAGTAATTAAATGTATAGTTTTTAAAGTAGCAGGGGAAACAAATACCGATGATCTAAGCCCTGCAGGAGATGCTTTTACAAGAAGTGATATTCCTTTACATGCAAATGCCATGCTAAAGGTAAGACAAACAGGATCCTTAGAAAAAATCAAAGAGCTTAAAAAAAGCGGTCGTGAAGTGGTTTATGTAGGTGATGTTGTAGGAACAGGTTCAAGTAGAAAATCGGCAATAAATTCCATACAATGGCACTTAGGAAAAGAAATAGAAGGGATACCAAACAAGCACAGCGGTGGTATAGTAATGGGTTCAACCATAGCACCGATTTTCTTTAACACTGCTCAAGATAGCGGGGCTTTACCTATCATCTGTGATGTAACAAACTTAGAAATGGGCGATGAGTTTGAAATTCATCCTTATGAGGGAAAAATCATAAAAAATGGCTCTACAATTGCAGAATTTACACTCAGTCCAAACACTCTCTTAGATGAAGTTAGAGCAGGAGGAAGAATCCCACTTATCATAGGTCGTGGGCTTTGTGCTAAGGCTAGAGAATTTTTAGGCATGGAAAGTGAAAATATCTTTACCAAACCTGAACAACCTAAATCTTCAAGCGGTGGTTATACCTTAGCTCAAAAAATGCTAGGTCGTGCCTGTGGAGTTGAAGGTGTGCGTCCAGGTATGTATATAGAACCTATGACTTTAACCGTAGGCTCTCAAGATACTACAGGTCCTATGACTAGAGATGAAATTAAAGAACTTGCAAGCCTAGGTTTTAATGCAGACTTTGTGATGCAAAGCTTTTGCCATACAGCTGCTTATCCAAAAGTAAGCGATTCAAATTTACATAAAACCTTGCCCAATTTCATGACAAGTCGTGGTGGGGTGAGTTTAAAACCAGGTGATGGGGTTATTCACTCTTGGCTTAATCGTTTTGTATTGCCAGATACCGTAGGAACGGGTGGGGATTCTCACACACGCTTTCCTATAGGAATTTCTTTCCCTGCAGGAAGTGGACTTGTGGCTTTTGCTGCGGTTACTGGTTCTATGCCTTTAAATGTACCTGAAAGTGTTTTAGTGCGTTTTAGCGGGGAATTACAAGCTGGAGTTACCTTAAGAGATTTGGTTAATGCTATACCTTATTATGCAATCAAACAAGGACAACTTACCGTTGAAAAGAAAAATAAGAAAAATATTTTTGCAGGAAAAATTTTAGAAATAGAAGGCTTGCCAAACTTAAAAGTCGAACAAGCTTTTGAACTTAGTGATGCAAGTGCTGAAAGATCTGCAGCTGCTTGTAGTGTAGATTTAAGCATAGAAAGTGTAAGCGAATATATCAAATCCAATATTTCTTTAATTGAAGCTATGATAGAAGTAGGATATGAGAATAAAGCTACCCTTGCTAGAAGGGCTGAAAAAATGAGAGAATGGCTTAAAAACCCTACTCTTTTAAGAGCAGATAAAGATGCAAAATACGCTTATATTATAGATATTAATCTTAATGACATTAAAGAGCCAATCCTAGCTTGTCCAAATGACCCTGATGATGTGGCAACCTTAAGCGAAATTTTAGCCGATGATAAGCGTCCAAAAAATATAGATGAAGTTTTTGTAGGTTCTTGTATGACAAACATAGGACATTATAGAGCTTTGGGAGAAATTTTAAAAGATAAAGGCATACTTAAAACCAGACTTTGGGTAGTGCCTCCAACAAAAATGGATAAAGCACAACTTATCAATGAAGGTTATTACAGCATCTTTGGCGCAGCAGGTGCTAGAATAGAAGTTCCTGGTTGTTCTTTGTGTATGGGTAATCAAGCTAGAGTAAATGATGGAGCTGTAGTTTTCTCAACTTCTACAAGAAATTTTGACAACCGTATGGGAATGGGTGCTAAAGTATATTTAGGCAGTGCAGAACTTGCGGCAGTTTGTGCGATTTTAGGTAAAATTCCAAGCAAGGAAGAATACTTACAAATTGTCAGCGAAAAACTAAGTGATGAGCATAAGGCAAATATCTATAGATATTTAAATTTTAATGAGATTGAAAATTTCAAACTTGAAAATTAATTCAAATTTAATACTTATTTGGATTAAATAACAAAATTAAAATTTTCAAAGGAAAAATATTGAAGTTATTATTCACTTCCTTTTGTTGTTTTGCAAGTTTAATGGCTAGCGATGCCATTAACTGCGACAACATTAAAAATAATAAAACATTGCTAAATGAAAGTTCAAATTTAGATTATTTAAATATAACTTCAAGCTGTAAAGAATCTTTAAAAAATCAAGATTTTACAAAAAAACTCTATGCAATTTCCAATGAAATTCGCGGAAGCAATAGCTCTTGTAATGGTGTGGCTTATTTGCCAAAATTACAACAATTTGATTTTTTATTATTAAAAATAGCTATCGATCCCATCGCTTATCAAAAAACTTTAGATACACCCGAAAATTTAGAAAAAAAATATGATATTTTAAAATCTTATTTTAGATATTGGGCATATCAAAGTATAGGAAATTTTAGACTTTACAAAGCTTTTTGGAAAGAATATAACAATGCTATAGAACCTTTAGAAAAGTATTTTGAAAGTAATTTTAATTTTGACAAAGGTAGTAATATTTACTATACTAGCAATGCCTTAAACGAATTTTTAAATTGGGCTGTTGGTGAAACAAAAATTTACAAAGACATTAGTCCTTTAGTAAAAATCATGTCAAATAAAAATTATTCAGTATCTTATATACAAGATTTTATTTTTTCAAATAATCCAAGCCAAGATGACCTTACTATAGCCTTGCAAGCAGCGCTTCTAAATCAAAGAGAAAAAGAAATTTTAGAACTTTTGATTCGTTTTGGCGCTAGGATTGACGAAGGTTATGAAAGTGCTATTTTTTATGCATTGGAAAGTTATGAAAATACAAACTTTTTAATCCAAAATGGAGCAAATGTTAATCAAGCCAATGCCTTTGGTAAAACCCCACTTTTTTATGCCATAGAGTTTAATCGTCTTGATATCATAAAACTACTTCTTGATAATGGAGCAAATGTTAATCAAAAATATATTAATAACAATGAAAAATTAGCATTAAGCGCGAACATAGGTTCAAATACGCCTTATTTTATTACATTTTGTGCTCTAGAGCACACTTCAAAAAATGTTTTAATGCATGCTGCAGCCTATGGAAATGTTGAAATTTTAAAACTTCTTATTTCAAAAGGAGCAAATTTTAATGCTGTTGATGATCTTGGTTTTAATGCACTCGACTTTGCGCTATCAGCAGGTAAAAAAGAAAATGCTGATTATCTAAAAAGCTTGGGTTTAAAAGCAAACGAAAATCTATTTTACGGAGGTAGTTTAGAATGAAAACCGCATTTATTACAGGAGCTAGTTCAGGTTTTGGTAGAGCTTGCGTTGAAGCTTTTATACAAGAAGGCTACAAAGCAATCGCCCTTGCTAGACGCAAAGAGCGTCTAGAAGAGTTAAAAAATGCTTACAAAGATAAGATTTACACGCTTTGCATAGATGTAAGAAATCAAAAAGAAATCTTTGAGGCTATTGAAAATTTACCCAAAGAATTTCAAGAAATTGATGTGCTTTTTAATAATGCAGGTTTAGCTTTAGGGGTAGATGAATTTGATAAATTAAACCTTGAAGATATTAACACTATGGTAGATACAAACATCAAAGGATTTTTATATGTTGCAAAAGCTATTATTCCTATACTTCGCAAACAAAAAAATGCTTATATTTTTAACTTAGGTTCGGTTGCAGGAAGAAATCCTTATTTTGGAGGCAATGTGTATTGTGGAACCAAAGCCTTTGTAGGACAATTTTCATTGGCCTTAAGAAATGATCTTAGAGGAAGCAATATCAAAGTAACAAACATTGCTCCAGGACTTTGCAAAACTGAATTTAGTGAAGTGCGTTTTAAAGGAGATATCCAAAAAGCTGATGCAGTGTATGAAAATACGCAATTTATCAGTGCTAATGATATTGCCAAAGTGGTAATGTCTATCATTAACCTACCAAGCCATATTAATGTTAATGAAATCGAGCTTATGCCGGTAACACAAACTTGGAATGGATTTTATATAGAAAGAGATGAATGAATAAATTTTTAGTTTTATTGTTTTTACCTTTAGTTGCATTTGCAAACTCCTCAGAAGCAGCTGCAAATGCTAATTTATTTGGAGCTTTTACGCTTATACCGCCTTTAGTTGCTATTGCTTTAGCCTTTATCACAAAAGATGTTATTTTGTCACTCTTTGCTGGAGTTTTAAGCGGAACTTTTCTGCTCAGTCTTTCTGCAAATATTTTCAAAGCACAACATTTAGCTTTTGTAAATTATTACAATACTACAGTAGAATCTTTTTCAAAAATTATTTCCTATATCTTAGGTTCAACTTCAGATCCAGTAAATGCAGGAATCATTTTACAAATTCTTTGTATAGGTGGTCTTGTGGCACTCATCACAAAAATGGGTGGTGCAAAAGCTGTAGCATTAAAATTTGCCAAAAGAGCCAAATCAGCTGTATCAGCTCAAGTTAACACTTGGTTTTTAGGGCTTTTAATATTTTTTGATGATTATGCTAATTTACTGATCGTAGGTCCAATTATGCGTCCTTTGGCAGATAAATTTAAAATTTCTCGTGAAAAATTTGCCTTTATTATCGACTCTACCGCAGCTCCTGTAGCAGGAATAGCTGTAATTTCTACTTGGATAGGCTTAGAAGTTTCTTTAATTAAAACCGCTTATGAACACATAGGCATTAGCGATATTAGTGCTTTTGGAATTTTTGTCGAAACCATACCTTATCGTTTTTATAATATTTTCATGCTTTTTTTTGTAGTCATGACTGCAATCATGGGACGTGAGTTTGGTTCTATGTACAAGGCTGAAGTGCGTGCAAGAACCACAGGACAAATTGCACCTCTACCTAAATCAGGCACACTAAATACTGCTGAATTAGAAGATCAGTTTTTAGCGCCAAAAGAAGGTATTAAAATTCGTGCTTTTGATGCTATTGTTCCTATTTTTACTTTAATCATTTTAGCTATATTAGGATTTTATTTTAATGGACTTAGCACTTTAGAAGGCGAAGAACTTGCAAAAGCAAGTGTCAATCCTTTGTCTTTTGAAACTTTTAGAGCTGCTTTTGGAAATGCTGATTCTTCTGTGGTGTTATTCCAAGCTGCTTTGTTTGCTGCTATTGTAGCGATTTTTATCGGGGTGCGTCGTAAAATTTTCAATCTTAAAGAAGCGGTAGAAACTTGGATATATGGCTGGAAAACCATGATTTTTACCATAGTATTGCTTTTATTTGCTTGGTCACTTTCAAGCATAGTAAAAGATCTAGGAACTTCTTTATTTATCACTAGTTTGCTTGCAGACAAATTGCCTGAGTTTATTTTGCCTGCTACTATTTTTGCTTTTGCTTCAGCCATTTCTTTTGCCATAGGAACAAGCTATGGAACTATGGGGATTTTAATGCCTTTGGCTGTGCCTTTAGCTCATGAAATCGCTAAAATCAATGGCATGGATGCAAACGCTATGCATCATTATATGGTTATTAATATAAGCTGCGTTTTAACAGGTGCGATTTTTGGAAACCATTGTTCACCAATTTCAGACAATGTAATCCTTTCATCTATGAGTGCAAAATGCGATCATATGGAGCATGTAAGAACACAAATTCCTTATGCTTTATTTATCTGTGGCATTTCTTTAATCGCTGGATATATTCCTGTATCTTTAGGACTTAGCGTTTGGTTTGTCTTGCCTTTAAATTTCATACTTATTGCACTTTTACTAAGACTCATCGGAAAGAAAGTTCCATGAGTCTTGAAAATTTTGGAAATTTTCTCACTTTAGATGAAAAACATTCTTTCATAAAAAAATATTTTAAAGAATTTTATACAAAGGATTTTAAACTTTTTGCTTCAAAAGATAAGCATTATCGTACAAGAGCTGAACTTTCATTTTATCATGAAAACGATACGCTTTTTTATGCGATGTTTGATCCAAAAAACAAAAAAAAGTACATTATAAAATATTTAGATTTTGCTGATGAAAAAATTTGTACTTTTATGCCAAAACTTCTAGAATACTTGCGTCAAGATAATAAATTAAAAGAAAAACTTTTTGGCGTGGAGTTTTTAACCACAAAGCAAGAACTTAGCGTAACTTTACTCTATCATAAAAATATAGAAGATATAAAGTCAAATTTAGAAAATTTAAGCAATATTCTTCATATCAACCTTATAGCAAGAAGTAAAGGCAAAAAGCTTATTTTTAAAACAGAAAATCTAAGACAAACTTTAAATATTCAAGGTAGAAAAATATTTTATGAATTTAACAACGATTGTTTTATTCAACCTAACACTACTATAAATGAAAAAATGATTACTTGGGTGTGTGAAATTTTAAACACTCAAAAAAGAATGGATTTACTTGAGCTTTACTGTGGATATGGAAATTTTACTTTAGCTTTAGCACCATTCTTTTTTAAAGTTTTAGCCACTGAAATTTCAAAAAGCAATATTAATTTTGCTTTAAAAAATTGCGAGCTTAACAATACAACAAATATCCACTTTGCAAGACTTTCAAGCGAAGAATTAAGTCTTGCTATCAAAAAAGAAAGAGAATTTTTTCGTTTAAAAGATATTCGATTAGATGATTTTAATTTCTCTCATGTTTTAGTTGATCCACCCCGTGCAGGACTTGATAAAAGCGTAATTGACTTAATAAAAAAATATGAAAATATTATTTATATTTCTTGCAATCCTATCACTTTAAAAGAAAATTTAAAAGAATTAAGCCTAACACATAGAGCGGAAGAGTTTGCTCTGTTTGATCAATTTGTCAATACTCCACATCTTGAATGTGGAGTATTTCTTAGCAAGGTATAAAAAAATAATTCATTAATTTAGCCAGTATTACTATCGCGATACAAAGCACAAATACAAAAGGGTGGATAAAAACACCGAGTGGATTTTTCTTCTTTAATATAAAATGACAAAATAAAGAAAAAACAACTAAAGATAAAATTCCAAAAGCCAAAATAATTTTTACAGCAAAAAGTAAATTTAAAGGTTTAAAATGAAAACCTGCCAAAGCACCTCCGCTTAAAAAAAGCAAAAGAACCACAAAAGGCATTATTTTAACCCCAGTAGCACTAAAAAGACTTTTGTCAAAATTAGGATTTTTCTTTTTAACTACACCCAAAACAAATACATCAACAAACAAATAACCTATAAACAAAATAGCACAAAGAAGATGGATTGTTAAAGTATATGGATAAAATTCTTCCATTTTTCCCTCCTTATTAAACTTCGGAATTTGCTATATTATAACACTTTTTTCATTTTTTAAATTCACTTTAGTTAATTTTTTAATCATTTAAGATAAAATACCAAAACAAAGGTTAACAATGAATGAAAAAGAAACTATCTCTTATATTATAAATACAAGTAAAAATATTGCCATATTTGCTTTAAGTCCAGATAAGACAAAAGCTTCTTATAGGGTAGCAGAATTTTTACAAAGAAAAAATTATAAAATTTTTCCTATTTATCCTAAAGAAGAGTTTATTTTAAATGAAAAAGTTTATAGAAATTTAGATCAAATAGAAGAAAAAATCGATACACTTATACTTTTTAGAAAAGGCGAAGTGGCACTAGAAATTCTTCCTAAGCTTGTTGAAAAAAATATTAAAAACCTATGGCTTCAACTTGGTATTAGTAATGAAACAGCCAAAGAAGAATGTAAAAAATTAGATATAAATTTTATACAAAATCGTTGCATTATGCTAGAATATCCGTATTTTAAAACAAAGGAAAAATAGTGTTAGAGCTTAATAAAATTTACAAAGCAAAACAACAAATTTCAGGGTTTGTAAACAAAACTCCTTTCATATACTCTTCTTTTTTAAGTGATATTTGTCAAAGTGAGATTTATCTTAAAAATGAAAATTTACAAATTACAGGTGCTTATAAAATTCGTGGAGCTTACAATAAAATAGCCAATCTTAGCACTGAACAAAAACAACATGGAGTCATTGCAGCAAGTGCGGGAAACCATGCTCAAGGCGTGGCCATTAGTGCAAAAAAATTTAGCATTAAAGCAGTTATCGTAATGCCAGAATCCACTCCACTCTTAAAAGTTTCTGCTACAAAAGCCTTAGGAGCAGAGGTGATACTCAGAGGAGATAATTTTGATGAAGCCTATGCTTTTGCAACCTCTTATGCTAAAGAAAATAATCTTAGCTTTATCCATCCTTTTGAAGATGAATTTGTAATGGCAGGACAAGGAACTTTAATGCTTGAAATGCTTGATGAAATAAGCGATCTTGATATGATTATTGCACCTGTTGGAGGCGGAGGACTTATAAGCGGTATCTCAAGTACAGCTAAACAAATCAATCCTAACATTAAAATCATCGGAGTTGGAGCCAAAGGAGCTCCTGCAATGTATGAAAGTTTTCATGCTAAAAAAATCAAAAATGCGAAAAGCGTACGCACTATAGCCGATGGTATTGCTGTGCGTGATGCAAATCCTATAAATTTTAACATTATCTTAGAATGTGTAGATGATTTTATCCAAGTTGATGATGAAGAAATAGCTAATGCGGTATTGTTTTTACTCGAAAAACATAAAATCATAGTCGAAGGTGCGGGAGCTGCGAGTGTAGCCGCCCTGCTTCATCAAAAAATAAATACACAAAATCATAAAAAAATTGGCGTAGTTTTAAGCGGAGGCAATATCGATGCACAAATGCTAAATATCATCATAGAAAAAGGTTTATTTAAATCTTACAGAAAAATGCAAATTTATGTTACTTTAGTAGATAAACCTGGGGCATTATTACACCTTACAGACAGCTTAAAAATAGCCAATGCAAATATAGTAAAAATCGACTATGATAGATTTTCTACCAAGCTTGATTATGGCGATGCGATGATTTCAATTACTCTAGAAACCAAAGGTAAAGAACATCAAGAAGAAATAAGAAAAATTTTAACCCAAAAGGCTTTTAATTTCTATGAAAGTTTTTAATAACATATACGGCTTAAATAAAGCCCATTTGGCGGTGCTAAAAAGTGATTGTATTGCTTTTTAGCCTCAATCTGTTCTTTGAGTTCTTTTTCACTCATTTTTCCTTCTAAAACTTTTAAAACGCTTGCTACGCTTAATCTAATTTGCCCTCTTAAAAAACCATTAGCTTTAAAATGAAAAATGCTAAAATCTTTATAAGCATAAGCTCTAGCAATAAAAATTTCTCTTAAAGTCGTTTTATTATCCCCTCCACTTTTGCAAAAAAACTTTAAATCCTTTTTTCCTACAAAAAAACCCAAAAGTTCATTAGCTTTACCTAGGTCAAATTTAGGATAAAAATGTACATAAGAAGCCATAAAAGGACTATAAGAAGCGTGAGAAAATATATAGCGGTATTCTCTACTTTTTACATCAAATCTTACTTCAAAATCATCTTTTACTTTTTCAATTTTTTTGATATGGATAAAAGGATGGGAAAATTTATTAAGTTGTTTTTGAAGATATTCTAAATTTGTAAAATAATCTCCACACTCCACACTAGCTACAGCATAGCTTGCATGTACTCCTTTATCTGTACGAGAAGCCATCAAAAGAGGTGAAAAAATACCCAAATGCGATAAGGCCCCACTTAAAGCATCTTGAACACCTTTTTTATGAGGCTGAGTAGCAGAACCTAAAAAAGCAGAGCCATCATAAGAAAATATAATTTTTATTTTCATCAATATCGACTCAAAATCATTTTCTTAAAACAATAAGCCGAAACAAATAAACTTAAAGAAAAAATTCCAAGACAAGCCAAAATTGGAGGTTGAGAAAAAGAACTTAAAAGTCCAAAATATATAGCAATCACTCCAAACATACCTAAATACACATAGCCTTTTTCATAACGATAAGTAACCAAACCAAAACAAAGCGCAAAAAGCGTACTAGCAAGTGGAAACAAGGCTATAGTTGTATAAATCACAAATTCTCTTGCTCTTTGTGGATTTTCGTTTAAATCATTCCAGTATTCATAAAATTTCTTTGTTTGAAGATTGTCTGTATTAAACTGAGTATTTACTACTAAAGTGTCAAATTCTCCACTAAAAATACTTTGACCTTGCTCAAAATTATACATTTTGCCTTGATTTAAGCTAAAAGCAAAGCTATCATCTTTTCTTTGCACATGCGCTTCTTTGGCTATGATAAGTTGTTCTTTATCATCTGCTTTATGTTTAGGGCGATACATAATTATGCTTTCATACTTATCACTATCTTGTTTTTCTATAAAAATCATCCAGTCTAAAAATTTTTGTCCAAATTCTCCTGTTTTGTAGTTAAATTTCACTTGAGTGCTTTTATAGTTTACAAAGTTATCCTGAAGTTCAAATACTGTAGGTATCATTACCAAAGCTACAACAAGCATAAAAGCACTAATCAAGCTTGCAATTTTAAGGAAAAATTTTGCCAAAATCATTGGTGAAAATCCCAAAGTAAAAAGCACTATGCTTTCATTTTCCTTAGAAAGCCTAAACAAAGCCAAAGTTAAAGAAATAAAAAAAGATATAGGCAAGGTAAAAATTAAAATTCTAGGCAACATAAACCCATAAAGCTTTAAAAGATCCAAAAAACTAATCTCTATGCTTGAAGTAAGTTTTGCAAGTTGAATAAAAAACACCATAGATACAATAGCAAAAAGTACGAAAAATATAGACAAATTCGTACTTAAAAATTGATTTAAAACATATCTTAAACTAAGCTTCATTAGAATAATCCTAAGTTTTTATAAAATAAAACTGCCACAAAAGCGATATTTAAAAAGGGTATCATAGCAAGTTCTTGCTCTTTTATTGCTTTAATTTTAAAAAAAATAAAAAAAGGCAAAGTTAAAATAGAAGCTATAAGTAATACTAAAAATCCATACTCAAAACCTAAAATTCCACCTATACAAGACATAATGATAATATCAGCATCACCCAAATTTTCTAAAATTTCATCTTTTTTTCGGAAATTCATTAGAAAAAAAACCAAACTTTTTAATAAAAAAACAAATCCTCCAAAACTAAAAGCATTTAGTAAAAAACCTCCACTAAACTCTTTAAAAATCAAAAAATGTAAAATTTCACTTTCCCTAAAGGCGTAAAAAAAAGCAAATAAAAAAGCACTCCAAAGTAAAATTTGTGGCACGGCTTTGAGTTTAATATCAATTAAAGAAAGTAAGAAAAGATTAAATAAAAATAGAGATAAAAATAAAAAATCATAAAAATTTTGACTTAAAGAATAAACCAAAATAAGCAAAATTATGCCTAAAATTTCATTGATTAACAAAGAAATAGGCAAATGACATTTGCAAGTTTGACATTTTGCCTTTAAAAAAATATAAGAAAAAATAGGAATAATTTCATAGTATTTTAATTTTGTATCACAAGAAAAACAAAAAGAGCGCGAGATAAAAAAGGGCTTTTTTTCAATTATCCTACTTGCCAAACTTGTGCAAAAAGAACCCAAACAAGCCCCTAGAATTATTATGAAAAATATCATTTTCCAAAAGTTCTTTCTCTATTTCTAAATTCTTTAATAATCCTTTTAAATTCTCTCTTGGTAAGAGATGGAAATAAAGTTTCACTAAAATAAATTTCAGCATATGAACACTGCCAAAGTAAGAAATTTGAAAGTCTTTTAGCATTTCCAACGCGAAGCATCAAATCCACATCTAAAGGTAAATCTAAATTTTGCGTTAAATTTTCTTCATTTAGCTCAAGTTTTTTTTCAATCACACGCTTAGCAGCTCTTATAATTTCATCTCTTGCACCATAACTTATAGCCAAATTAACACAAAGTGCGTCACAATGCTTTGTTTTTTCTTCAACTAAGGTAATTTTTTCTCTTACTTTATCTTCCAAACGCGATAAATCACCTATAGCTCTTAAACGCACATTATTTTTTTCAAATTTTTCTAAAGCTTCATCTAAACAACGATCTAAAAGTTCAAAAATAAAATCAATTTCATCTTTAGGGCGCTTCCAATTTTCCGTACTAAAAGCAAAAAGGCTTAAATTTGAAATATTTTCCTCCATGCAAACTTCCATCAATTTTTGCATAGTTTTGACTCCTTGGGAATATCCAAGTTTTGCCAAAAAACCCTTAGCCCTAGCCCAGCGCCTATTGCCATCCATAACAACAGCAAGGTGTTTTAATTCATTCATTTTTCATCCTTTAAAATCAAAAAGCCTTTTAAAAACAAACAAAGGTTCAATCTTGTTTTCTTGTGATACATTAAAATCTAAATGTTCATTTAAAAATTTTTGCACCTTGGCAAAAGGTGTAAAAACACTAACACCTTGTGAATCTATTAAAATTTTCAAAGCTCCAAAAACACTAAAATATAAGTAAATTTCTAAATATTTTGCTCTTTTACGCATTTGAAACAAGCAAGATTTATTTTCAAAGATAAAAGGAATATGATAAATATTTTCAAAACTTGCAAAAAGCATTTCTTTTAATATCTGATAACGCTCTATATCTTTACAATCTAAAAGATTTTGTATGATGAATTTTTTATAAGAAATTTTATCCTCTAAAATAGCGATTATCAAAGCCAATCCCTCTTCAAAAGGTTTAAAATTAGGACGCTTTGAAAGATGTTTAAATTGTATAACTCCACCATTTTGCATATAAAGTTCAGCTAAATATTCAGCGCCAATTTCAAGCTCTATCATGCTTTTGGTTTGAATCTTTTTGTGATTTAATAAAAGCGTATAATGTCCATAGCCTGATTTAGCCAAAACTTTCATTTGTATAGGCAGGGTAGAATTAATCATACTCATAATTTTTCACACCATTTTACTAATTCAAATGCTAATTTTTCTTTGCTTTGCAAAGTACTTTTATTTTCATTGTTTAAAGTGATAAAATAAAGCTCATTTTGATCACTTCCAAAATAATTTTTTTGATCAATGATATTAAGACAAACCATATCAAGTTGTTTATCTTTTAGAGATTTTTTCGCATTTTCTAAGGCATTTTGAAAATCAAATTCCATCTTAAAACCTATCTTTTTACCTTGAAATTTGCAAGTTTTAAGTAAATCTTCATTTAAAGATAGATACAAATTTAAACCCTGCAAATGCTCATTTTTTTTAATTTTTCCTTTTACACTTTGAGGGATAAAATCACTCACCGCAGCCGTCATAATCAAAAAGTCATGACTTAAATTTTTATCCAAAAGCTCCTTTAGATCCTTAGAACTTTCAAATTTGCAAAGCTCATAAGGCGTATCAAATTCCACAGAGCTTAAAAGTTTTACCCTAGCTCCTAAAAAATAAAAAGCATCAGCTATGGCCTTTGCCATTTTTCCACTTGAAAAATTACTCACACAACGCACATCATCGATTCTTTCCCTTGTGCCGCCACCTGTGATAACTACACTTTTATCGCACCAAAACTTTTCTTTTAAAAGTTCTCTTTTGGTGATATTAAAAATATCCTTAACTTCAGCTAAGGCTCCTACGCCTTCATCTTTACAAGCTAAAACTTTACAAATAGGTTCTATAATCAAAGCTTTATTTTCTTTAAGTATCTTTAAAGAATTTTGCGTGCTGAAATGATGAAACATATTTGTATTTGCCGCAGGAGCAATGATAAGAGGTTTATTTGCTGCGATTAAGGTTTGGATAAAAAGATTATCCGCTATACCAAAAGCAAGTTTATTGATAGAATTAACACTTGCAGGAGCAAATAAAACAAGATCTACATCCTTGCTAAAAGCTATGTGATTGTTTGAATTTTGCCAACTTTCATTTTCCTCGCATAAAATCTCATCAGCCAAGGCTTCAAAACTCATTTTGCTAGCAAATTTTAACAAACTATTAGAAAGCAAAACTTTCACCCTAAAGCCTTCTTTTTTAAACAAAGAAATAAGCTCGTAAGATTTATAAAAAGCTATACTGCCACTAATGGCTAAAAGTATGGTTTTCATTTTTGAAATTTCTTGTAATAATAATCTTTTATCATCTTATGCTCTGCTCTATTGATAAACAAAGCACCTTTTTCTACATTGACACTTACTGTGCTTCCTGCTGCTATGATCACTTCATCTTCGATTTTTACAGGTGCGATAAATTGCGTATCCGAACCTACAAAAACATTTTTTCCTATGATGGTTTTATGCTTTTTTACCCCATCATAATTACATGTAATAGTCCCACAGCCTATATTGGTTCCACTATCTATCTCACAATCTCCCAAATAGCTCAAATGCCCTGCTTTTACGGTATTTAACTTTGCATTTTTGCATTCTACAAAATTTCCTATATGAGTGTTTTTTAACTCACAATTTGGACGCAAATGTGCCAAAGGCCCCACATCGCTATTTTCTACAATGGAATTTTCTATCACGCTTGAACTTTTAATGATAGAGTTTATAATCTTACTTTTACCCTCTATCCTTACATTTTCATATACTTCGCATTCACCCATAAATTCAACATCTGTACCTATAAAAGTGCTTTGCGGTAAATGAAAAATCACACCCTGTTGCATCCAGTATTTTTTAATTTTTTCTTGCATGAAATTTTCAGCTATACTGAGTTCAAATTTATCATTGATCCCCATAAATTCATCTTCATCTACAAAAACCGCTTTAATCATCACATCTTTTTCTTTTGCTAGTTTTACAATGTCGGTTAAATAATACTCTTTTGCCGCATTATTGTTATCAATCAAAGGTAAAAGCTCTTTTAAAAGCCTAGAGTCAATCACATAAACCCCAGCATTGCAAGTATTTATCTCTTTTTCTTGTGTATTTGCATCTTTAAATTCAACAATTTTTTCAACGCTATCGTTTTTTATCACCACTCTGCCATAACTTTTAGGATCTCTTGCTTTAAAAACTGCTAGATTTAATTTTGCATTATTACTCAACAAAGCTTCCAAACTTGTTTGCTCAACCAAAGGCATATCGCCACAAAGAATCAACACTCTTTCATTTTTAGGCTCAAACCCCCTTAAAGCTCCCGCAGTTCCTGGATAATTTTGCAAGTCTTGCTCTAAAATTTGTGTTTTTGGAAAATATTCTAAAATTTCTTTTTCAACGCGTTCTTTTTGATGCGATAAAACTACACTTACATCATCACTTAAAGCAAAAGCCTTTTTTAAAATGTGTAAAATCATACTTTTTTGACAAAGCTCTTGCAAAACCTTTGGCTTTTGTGATTTCATTCTAGTGCCTAATCCTGCCGCTAAAATCAAAATAGAAGTTTTCATTTTTTACCTTTGTTATTAAGAAGTCTAAAAGACTATTTTAGCAGTTTAAAGTTAAAATCCTAATACCCTTAAACTAGTTTTTAGTCATCAAAAGATAAAATTTAAATTTCTTAAATAAAAAACAAAAAAAAGGTTTTTAAATTTTGAAAAAAATATTATTATTTTTACTTTTAAGCATGAGCTTATTTGCTGCTGAAGCAAGTATCCCTACAGTAAATTTAAGCTTAAGTGCACCCAATACACCTAATCAGCTTGTTACTACTTTAAATATAGTGATTGTTTTAACCATACTTGCGCTCGCTCCAAGTATAGTTTTTGTTATGACTTCTTTCTTGCGTCTTATTGTGGTATTTTCATTTTTGCGACAAGCTATGGGGACGCAAAGTATGCCACCTAATACCATTTTAGTAACCTTGGCTTTAATTTTAACTTTTTTTATCATGGAACCTGTAGCTACAAAATCCTATAATGAAGGTATAAAACCTTATTTAGCAGAAAAAATAGGCTATGAAGAGGCTTTTATAAAAGGAGCAAAGCCTTTTAAAGATTTTATGCTTAAAAATACTCGAGAAAAAGATTTAGCCCTTTTTTATCGCATACGCAATCTACCCAATCCCAAAACCATAGATGATGTTCCCCTTACGGTTTTAGTTCCTGCTTTTATGATTTCAGAGCTTAAAACTGCTTTTGAAATAGGGTTTTTAATCTACCTACCCTTTTTAGTCATAGATATGGTTGTAAGCTCAGTTTTAATGGCTATGGGTATGATGATGCTACCTCCTACTATGATCTCTTTACCTTTTAAACTCTTAATTTTTGTATTAGTGGATGGATGGAATTTGCTAGTACAAAGGCTTGTGGAAAGCTTTGTAACCTAAGAAGGAAAATCCTTCTTAGAAAAAGAATTCTAAATTATTCTTTTTAAAAGTATCTTTAACATCTTTAAGATATTTTTCTCCTAAAGAATCAAAAAGCCCATCTTTTTTGCTTTCTGCAATAAATTCATCAAGCTCTTTTTTAAGTTCTGCATTACCTTTTTGCACTGCTATACCCCAAAACTCAGGATTTTCTTGAAAAGGTGTCAAAATGGCTCTAGTTGTATCTTGATGTTTTTGCCAAGTGCGATAAATCGTAAGTTGATCATAAAAAAATCCATCAGCCTTGCCTTGAATCACTTCCAAAATAGCAGCATTTTCTTTATCAAATAAATTAATAGTTGCATTTTTTAAATTTTTAACCGCATATAAATGCCCTGTAGAACCACGCTTTAAAGCCAAAACTTTACCCTTTTTATCTAAATCTTTGATATTTGTAATATCAGAGTTTAAAGGAGTTAAAATAGCCAAATTTGCCTTAGCATAAGGAATGCTAAAATCCACCACTTTCTTTCTCTCATCGGTAATTGTCATAGAAGACATGATAAGATCTATCTTGGCTGTTTTTAAAGCAGGTATCAAACCATCCCAAGCGATATTTTTTACTACAAGTTTATAGCCGTTTTTCTTTGCAAAAGCTTCTAAAAAATCCACACTAATTCCACTTGCTTTGCCTGTTTTATCGCTCATTTCAAAAGGCGGATATCCAAGCTCCATTCCTACAACCAAATCTTTTGCACTCAAATTTAAAGCAAAAAAAGAGATAAAAATCAAAATAATTTTTTTCATAATTTCCTTTCAAAATTTTTTGTAAAAAAATTATACTAATTTTATCTTATTTTGTTATTAGCAATTTGCTTCAAACTTAAAAAATTAAAACTTCTAAACCCTAGTTTGTCCCAAAAGATTATTAAGTCTATCCATTATAGAATCAGCGTAGGAATCAATAGTGCTAGGTTTTGCTTTCCAGCCATTAGCAAGAGCTTGTTTAATTTCAGCATCTAAAGCCCAATTACCCATAGCAGATTCTTTAGGAATGTTATTTTCATACATATATAAATCACCTTCTTCTATGCCACGCTCTGCCCAGTATCTAAAAAAGCTTTTAAAGTCACTTTTACCTGTCATAATACTATCAATGTTAATTGCAGGACCACTAAAACTCTCTTTAGCCATAGCTCTATTATAAGCTTCTACTTTTGGATTAAGTGTGGTTTTTAGACTCTCAACAGGTTGTCCACCTTGAGATTTTAAAAAACTCATAAACAAAGTTTCTTTAGAATAGCTTCCATCTTCATTTTGTGGATAAACTGACATATCAGGATTAAACTGCCAATCTTCACCTTTAGAAACATTTTTGATTTCTTCTAAGGATAAACCTAAAGTCTCAGATGATAATCCTTTGATCATACATCCTGAATCAAGCCAAATTTCATCAGCTTCTTTTGCTTGTTCAGGGGTTTTATAAACATTTGAAATTAAAGAATTTGAAAAATCTTTTAAACCTGTAATATTCATTCTATTGCTTGGATCATTAAAGTCCATCCATTGCGTTCCACTTACACCATAACCACTAGGCATAGAATTTATATCTGCTTCACTAAAACTTGTTTTATTATTTGGAAAACTTTGACCTAAAGCATTAGAAAAAAGATTGTAGTATTGTTTTATGGTTTCAGCCATATCGATATTAGTATAATACTCGCTTACTCCTAAGTATTCTTTTGTACTTGAAACAACAGGATCATTTTCGGCAGCTTTTTTAATCTCATCCAAAGTAGATTTATGTATCTTAAAATCTTCAGGCAATCCTGCAGCTTTATTAAAATCA